>CAYMLF010000218.1:0-3605 GCA_964391275.1 uncultured Candidatus Bathyarchaeia archaeon | reverse complement strand
ATTTCTGCCTTTGAATTCTGAAGTAAAACAGAAGGTCATGCTATGTTTTGATGTGCTGGAGACAGAAAACTCGGTTCAATGGTGCCAAAACATTTCAAATATCTTAAAGAGCAAAAATTTGCCTGCCTCAATTTTTATTCTCGGAAAAGTAGCAAACCAAACCCCCTCATGCACCACTGTTTTTAACGGTAAAGTTGACGTTGGCTGCAAAACATACAACAAAGTTGCCCTAGCAAGCATTGACGATTACTCGGTTAAGCTTCAAGAAATAGAAGACGGCAAAGCAGCGGTAGATGAAGCAGGCAAACTGGACGTGAAGTCTTTTAGGGCTGCTAACGGTGAAGTGGATGACGATATTTACTCGCTGCTTAACCGTTGCGGGGTTTTAGCCGATTTTTCCTATAAAGACCATTATAATATTTACGAGAACGGTCAATTTGTCCGCTATAACGCTTCGGTTTATGATGGGAACACTTATTCCGCAAGCTTCTTTCTAAACCATGCCAAATCCTCTGAGCCGATAATTATCTGTTTTGACAGCAGCGACAGCACAGTACGCGTCGCAGACTTCTTGTCCAAACTGCAAAGCGACGATTTAGTTTTTGTTAACGCCTCTGACCTTGCAGGTTCACCGTTGACAGGCAGGAGGTAAGCTTTGGTGTCTTCTACTGAGCAAGTCTACCAGTTTGAAGCCTACTTAGACTTAGAGCCAAAGCAGGAAAACGATGACCTATATAGTCATAGTAAACAGCGGATAGCTAAAAGCGGTCGAATCTTGGTAAGTAAAAAGGCTTGGGCAGTTAGAGTCTCTTTGCTTGCAGGGTTGATTCTCTTCATGATTTACAATGTTAACGTGGCTTTGTCGGTGGGTGATCCGCTGATTGTGTATTCCACACTTATGCCCGTGCACTCAATTATTGTTCTGGTTGTCGGCTGGATTCTCTTTAAGAATAGAGCAACAGGAGATTCCCCCGATGATCTGGTTTCTGTAATTATTCCAGTTTACAATCAGGAGCAGCTTATCGAAAAAGTCATCAACGCCATTTTAAAGTCGACGTATAAGAATGTGGAAATCGTTGCAGTAAACGACGGCAGCAAAGATGGCACCGCAAAAAAACTAGATTCAATAGCAAAAAAACACTCGCAAGTCAAAGTTATCCATCAACTAAATGGGGGAAAACGAACTGCGGTTGCTACTGGTTTTTACGCTGCAAAAGGAGATTTTTTGGTGCTTATTGATTCAGACAGCATAGTTGACAAGTACGCCATTGAAGAATTCATGAAAGTGTTTAACTCTAATCCTAAGGTGGGCGGCATTGTTGGCAACGGAAAAGTCCTCAACGCCGACAAAAACCTGTTAACGAAGTGTCAAGATGTCTGGTATGATTACGCGTTTAATATTCACAAAACTGCAGAAAGCACTTTTGGAACCGTATTATGCCTATCTGGATGCTTAGCTGCTTATCGACGTGAAACCATAGCTGACTTTGTGCCGTTGTGGGCAAAAGATAAGGTGCAGTACGGGGATGACCGAAACTTGACTACATATGCTATTGCTACTTCATGGGCTCGGGGGCAGCTTGCTCCAGTGAAAAATAAACTGTTGAATTCAATGGCAAGTTATGATGACGCTGAAGACCGAGGCTTAACTGCGCACGCTATCAGTCAGTGGGAAACGGTTTATGCTCCTACAGCGGTTGTTTACACTGAAGTGCCGGATAATTTTAGAACGTACTATAGGCAGCAGATTCGATGGAAGAAAGGATATTTGCGCTCTACGTTTTATATTAGCGCCTTCTTTTGGCAGAAGCATCCGGTAATGGCGTTGCTGTTCTATTTGGAGTTCATGACTGCCTTCATTGCACCGCTCATCATTTTTTCCATATTCGTTTATGGTCCACTAGTTTTTCATGCTTACTGGTTTCCAATAGCGTATCTGGTTAGTCAAATGATAATTGGGTTTGCGGCTGGTTTGGATTACAAGTTTAGAGACCCAACTTCAAAGCATTGGATGTACAAGCCAGTTATGAATTTGCTATCTGCACTTGTGCTTCCTTGGGTGCTTGTCCCAGCTATTAGGGGATTTAAGAAAAACGGGTGGCTAACAAGATAATTTCCCTCATTTTTTAAATGGATGGTTAAGTTAGTCATCCAGTAGGGCTAGTGATAGTTGTTCTTGCAGTATCTATCATCGTGATTACATTGGTTTTGCTGTTTAACCGTAGAAAGCGTGCCGTTACTGGTTTTGACTCAAATAATCCAGAAACTGCTTGACATCCAACGGAGGATACCCCGAGAAGTATTTGCCAAAATAAACAAAAACGTCTTTACCGCCAATATGAGGCTTGAGCTTCTTAGTCCAGAATTCTATGTCCTTGCCCCTGTCCAGTTCAGTTTTTCCTAAAGTCCCAGCGACTTTTTTGCGGTCACCCTCTAACCGTACATAAAGAAAAACGGAAGTCACATTCTCTAACGATGGCATAGTAGGACTGTCAACCCAAACAAGGGCAACGTTGTTCTCTTCTAAAACATGGTATAAACTTTCAGTTAGCAAGCTTTTGTTTCGCACTTCAACAACATAACGATGCTCCATGGGTAAATCCCGCAAAAAACTGCTCAAAGCGGGCAATTGCTCTTTTCCGAAACTTGGCGGAAACTGCAACAGCAAAGGCCCCAGTTTCTGCTCAAGCAATTTGACGCGTTCAAGAAAAAGGCTTGTTTCCCTTTGGCAATCCTTTAGCATTTTGATGTGAGTTATGAGTTGGGGAAATTTTAGGGAAAAGATGAAGCCGTCGGGTGTTTGCTGTTTCCATTTGAGAAGCGCTTGCGGGTTGGGAATGCGATAGAACGTGTTGTCTACTTCAACCGTATTGAACTGGGATGCATAAAACGAGAGGAACTTGGGCGATGGCAGTTTTACTGGGTAGAAGGCGCCTTTCCAAAAATTGTAGCTCCAACCAATCGTTCCCACATACACTTTGCCCATGGTTAATCTTTTCCTTTAAGCAGTAGCCAGTCTTTGGCTTCAGCACGTTTCAGCCGCACCAGAATGTAGCGTCCTTTCAAGCGTTGACCTTCAAGGATGAATTCGATTTTGTCGTCCTCCCAAAGCTTAACAGTATAGTGCCCCTTATCCCAGATGATGACTGTGCCAGCGCCGTATTGACCTTTGGGGATGGTGCCTGCAAAATTGGCGTACTCCAGCGGGTGGTCTTCGGTTTGAACTGCTAAATGCCGCTCTTTAGTGGTTTGGGGGATGCCTTTTGGAACCGCCCAGCTTTTCAATACGCCGCCGCTTTCTAGACGCAAGTCGTAGTGGAGTCTGCGGGAGTGGTGCTCTTGGATTACAAAAATGGGTAATCCTTCAGTCGTTTTGACTGCTGCTTTAGGTTCAGTGGTTAGTGTGAAGTCGCGTTTGGAAGAGTATTCTGAGAGTTTATCAGAATCTGTAGTCTTTTCGGGTTTAGCTTCTGTTATCTGGTCAAGTGTGCACTCGGAAGGCGATTTGTCATCTCTTAAACGGTGAAAGCGCGCCATCCGCAACCGCAAATCCCTTGTAACCACTTGATAGGCTACTTCGCAGACAAGTTTAGGCTCAAGCCACA
>CAYMLF010000217.1:0-3611 GCA_964391275.1 uncultured Candidatus Bathyarchaeia archaeon | reverse complement strand
ATTTTTTCGCGGTATTTGTCGAGTACCCAGCGTCTGAGCAGCATTGTGGGGCTTCTTATGCCTTCCAGCTTCAGTTCTTCCTTATTTTTTTCGTAGTAGTCGTGTATGAGTTTCCATTCTTCGCTTGGGATGCTGAGGTGTTGTTGAGTCATGTTTCAAACCTTTTCAAGAATTTATGCTATTTAGGAGTTATTTAACTGTTATTAGAGTTGGGATAATGCTTATAAAGCAATAGTTACTTATCAGTAACTAATTAGTTACCAGCTTAAATAATTACTCAAAACTGCTTGGTGAACAACAAATGAACGAAACAATCCCCGATTCCGACGTCCTCCTCAACCGCTGTGAACTCGAAAAAATGCTCCAAAAAGCACGCCTAGAAGGCGCCATAGGCTACATCACTTATCTCTGCGAGGCGCTAGATGAGGAGAAAATCAAAACCTTACCCGAAATAGACCAAACAATCAGGGACGATTGGGGCAGCGCATGCAGTGCTGTTGGGCTGTTGATGATGGAGAATTTGCGGTTTGACGGCTTTGCAAACGGTTTAATGGACAACATCAAGCCAGAAAACACAGGAATCCTAAAGACAACTCAGTAAGCAATTGCTCTTTCTCTATAACACAGAGAACTATAGGTCAAATAAGTAAATCATATAAACCAAAACAGATTCAACCTTATCCTATGGCTACAAAGAGCAAGTATCGCGCATTATGCTTAGTTGTAATGTTAATAGTAGCTTCCACTACCCTGTTGATGGTCAAGCCTGCTAATGCTCAAGAAATACCGAAACCAGCTGCACCACAATTTTCAATCCAGTACGTTGATTATTCATACGATATTCCAGCGTATAATTCCACTGACGCTTTTACAGGACAGCAAGTCCAGCATCCAAGCCAGCACATTGGAGACGTCAGAGTAGAAGGAAAAATAAAGAATCAACCATTCACCCGATATAATTTACCTAATCCCCCAAATGGGTCAATCTCAGGGGATGTTGGCTTCTACTACAACGTTCGCTATAAGGGACATTTTGGTAACGAGTGGACTGAAATTTACGGCTACCATAATAAGGACTTTATCAACCAAAAGTATGGTTCTGAATACACCAATTTCACAATCTATTGGGAAGAATTCCCTGAAGGTGCACAAATAGATTATCAGGTAAAAGCAATGATTGGTTTTGAAGGTCGAACATTTATTGGACCTTACCCTCAGCCTGTCATAATTGGGGAAGAAAGCGAGTGGAGCGATACACTGACGTTGTTTTTCACTAAGAATGAAACAGCAATCGCTTTCGCAAGCAACATTGACAATACACCTTACCCAGTTTTGCCCACTCCCTCTATAGTTGCCACCCCTACTCCAAGTGTGCCAGAACTCTCAATCACTGCAATACTGGCTTTGCTAATTGCGACACCTTTGATTTCTGTCTTTTTTAAGAGAAAAAAGAATCTGTATATAAAAAAATAACAGATAATCACATTTTTTCAAGCAAACTATTATCCTTCTACTTTTACCTCGAATCCACCGTACGCCATTCGCTTAACCTCAAAGGGCATCGCAACGTCCTTGTATTGTTCTGCTTGCTTATTCATTTCCTCCATTACTTTTGCGTTGACTTCGTCTCGGTGCTGTTTTGACTCAAAAACAATATACGAAAACCACACCGTTTCGTTTGGTTGCGCTTTTGTGAGCTCTGTAAACGCGAGTGGTTTCATGCCGCCAGTTTCTTTTGTTTCAAGGTCTTCACCCATGCATTCCACGTATTCGAGAGCGCCGTGTTTCATCCACACCTCTTTTCCGCCCTCTGCCATTTTTTGGTACTCTTCAACTTTGTCTTTGGGAACTACAATTACAAATCCATCTACATATTTCGCCAAATTAATCCACTTCCTATTTTTCGCTCTAAAATTAAGCTGTGATTTATGGGGGAAAATGTGAATTTAAGCGTTTGTGGCTGTTTGCCAGCGGTAACAACGCGTAGAAAATCTTTTATTTTTCTATCTGTAACTCTTTTTAGAGGGCAAAAAAGTGCCAACCCTTGTTTCTAAATGCGGCATTGACTGCAGTGCTTGTCCTTGGGGACCTTACCCGCGGAAGGGCATGACGACTGGAGAATTTGAACGCTACAAAAACCACGCAAAGAGAATTCTAGGATTTATGCCAATTCAGACACCTTGCGTGACATGTCAAACACCAGATTCAAAAATTCCAAAAGAATCCAAGTTGCCCAACAAAAAATGTCTGATACGTCAATGCGTAGACAAGGCAGCAGTGGCAAACTGTGCTTATTGCACTCGATTTCCATGCAATACTTTGAAAGCAACCGCAGGTGCTTGGAACCGTGAGAACATTGAAGCAAGGCTGGGTGCACCGATTTCTGAGGAAGAATATAATTCATTTGTGAAACCCTTCGAGGGAATAAAGCGCCTAGAAGCTATTCGTGCTTCCTTGTCTCCAGAAGAAATTGTGGAGCCCGCAAAAATTTCAACGTCTAAGGCAAATATCGCTGATTTCCCACAGAATCTGCCCTTTCCCGAGGAAGAGATTGCCTCTTTCAAAGCTGCTTATGAGTTATTGATAGCCTTACGCAATTCTTCATTGGGATTTAGCGAAACTGACACGTTTGCCCAACAACACAAACTTGAAAACCTAAGAGCACATGTTTTGAGGTTTCTGTGGATAATTGCAAGTTACGGCAAAGTTGACAAAGAGAATGGCACGCATCTTGTGGTTGACCCTGAAACATATTTTGCCAATAGAGGCAGCGAGAAAACACTGGCAACTTGGACTTTTGTACAAGACACTATCTTCAAGCTTTTATCCGAATTCGGGATTTGCTGTGAACGTGTTGCGTTGAAAGGAGTGAACGAGCAAGATTTGACAACTGGCACGGGCTATCTTCGATACAAAGGCTGGGTTATGAGAATGTCGTTTGAGGAAAAGATTGGGGGCAATGCAACCCTCAAAGCCCTTCAGACTTACACCAAAAGATTAGACGAAAAATATGGCAAGAAAGCATTCAAGCAATTCTCAAACGCAGACATGCAGGTTCTAACAAATAGAAAGGTCTAAAAACACAAAAACTGAAAAACACGTTCCTAAAACGCTTTAATATTTTAGGTTAGCAAAACAAGCAAGCACACTATAAAAAGCATTAAATGAACAGTCTATGCATTTAAACATTGAAGATAGCCAATGTTGCCGTTTGACAAGTTAAAAGATGCAATTCCCAAGAGCGTGCTTGACAGGGGCTTAGCCGCGTTGGGCACTGAGTTTAAGCCTTTAAAGTTGCTTTTTGAGCAGAGAAGAGTGCCGCAGGAAGGGTGGAGGAACAGCCAAATCGAGCAGTTGCTGCAGGTGCTCTCGTCAATGGATTCGGATAAAGACAGCAAAGCGGCGGGTGTGGGCGAGAGAGAAGGCAGAGTCGCATCTGCAGCGGTTTCAAAGCTGGCAGGCGGCTTTCACCATGGCGTGGGAAGATCAGGCGACTTAACCCAAGCCCAACCCAAAGCCGCAGGCGGGTCACTCATGTACTTTTTCGCCAACAAACTGGCAACCGACGCAATCAAAAGGTTCGGAGCATCAAACATCGAGGAGGCGGTGGT
>CAYMLF010000216.1:0-3621 GCA_964391275.1 uncultured Candidatus Bathyarchaeia archaeon | reverse complement strand
TGATTCCCCAAGCAACCTTACGCTTTTTAGGCTTCTCTTCAGTCACAATTTTCACTTCCCCTTTCGCTCCTCAAGCGCTTGAGCAAACTTTTTAACCGTCTTCTTCAAACCCCTAAAACCCTCCTCATCCTGCATGACTCCTTCCAACGTGTCCCTAGACCAGAAACACGCGCCTAAATTCGCGCCAAACGAGCCTCCGCCAACAGGAATCATGCCGTTAATAATGTAGAAAGTGTGAATCTGCAACAGCGAAAGTTCTTGCCCGCCAGACCTGTCGCCTCCAACAGCGATGCCCATGCCAACTTTGCCTTTGAAAAAGTTCTTGTCTGAAGCAACCACGCCGCGCATTCTGTCCATAACGGCTTTGGTTTGAGCGCTTACTCCGCCATAATATGCTGGTGAAGCGATGATGATGCCTTCTGCTTCAGCGAGCAGTGCATAGAGTTCCTGCAAGTCGTCTTGAACAACGCAGGCTTTGTTTGTCAGGCAGTAGTCGCAGTGAGCGCAGTAATCAACCCATTTTCCACGCACAGTCCACAGTTGGGTTTTGAAGCCTTTCTCTTCAAGCATCCGCAAAGCTTCTTTTAGAACATGCTCAGTAGCTTGTGGTCTTGGGCTTCCACAGATTCCAACAATCATAAAACTCAAATAAATCATAATGCGAAAAACAATTAAAGCCTTACTCCAAAAGCCACAGAACCATACTTTAAGTTACTGTGCTTAGACAACCACACACATTTATTTTTTGCAAAAAGCAAATTTTAGCCCAAAGCAAAAGCCCGATCAGTTCTGCTGGAGGTGAATTTCTGTGGTTAAAATCTATGGAAGAGATGGCAGAGAAGAAAAGTTTGACAGCAAAGACGTTGAAAAAGATTTAAAGGCAGCTGGTCTCCCAGAAAGATTAGCTGAAGAAGTCGCTGAACGCGTAGAAGACCGTGTGGAAGACGGCTGGACATCTGATAAAATTAGGCAGGAAACAGACATTGAACTGCGACGACTTCAAGAGGACATCGATAGAGCATATACAAGTTATAAACAGTCAAGTTCAATGAGTGCATACAATGTTGGCGAACAAAGAAGCGCTCATGAAGCAGAATATGGACCAAGAGATCAACCGCGTCACGAAAGCAAAGTGGAATTTAGAAACGTAGAAGAATAAACAAACGAAATTTTGAAACTTATTTTTAAAAATGAAAAGAAGAAAGTTGGGTTTAGGTTATTCTCTCTCAAAGAACTCTTCTGGCTTTGGTGGAACAGGCGGTAATCCTCTGCGTTCACGAATCTTCTTGATAGTTTCAGCCTGCATCTGCTCTGGAACGTAAGCCCAACGGCTAAACTGTGTTGCCCAGAAAGCTCTGCCTTGTGTGCTGCTGCGCAGTTCATCGGCGATGCCGAAGCTTTCTGAAACTGGCATTTCAGCTTTCACGGTGATCATGTCTTCTTCTGAGGGCATGTCAATGATTTTGCCGCGTCTCTTGTTGACAAGCGTAATTACGCTGCTGACGAATTCTGAGGGAACTTTGCATTCGAAGCTGATGAGTGGTTCAAGCAGTTTCGGGTCGCTGAGTAGGATTGCACAGTAGATTGGTCTCCAAGTCATTGGAATAGCTTGTGCTGGACCCCTGTGAACTGGGTCTTCGTGCAGGGTTATGTCTTCAAGGTTAATCTTTAAGCCGTAAGCTGGTTCTCTTGCAAGCGGTGAAGTGTGTACTGCTTCGCGGAAACCAGTTTTTATGTGGTCAATGATTTCTTCCACGTACTGGCGTCCTTTAATGCGGTTGCACAAAATGTTGTTTTCTTCAACTGCAACTGCGCCTTTAGCTTCGTCTGCATCCCATCCTAAGCCTTTGAGTATCTTTGTGCGTTCGTCTCTGCTTTGCATGTCAGTGATTTTCTCGGATTTTATTGCTTCGATCACGTCGTCTGAGAGTCTCTCGATGGTTATCCAGAGTTTGTTGTGTTTGTTGGGGCTTTTGCCCATGATTGCTGGACCTTTATAGTCGTGGCTGATGGTTTCTCTGTAAATGACGATTGGCTTGCTAAGCTTAACTTTTAAGCCTGACTCCTGCATTCGGTAAGCGGTGATTTCAAGGTGAAGTTCACCCATGCCTGAGAGCAAAAATTCTCCGCTTTCCTTGTTCATGACAAAGTGCAGGTTAGGGTCTTCAGTGGTTAGTTTATGCATGACCTTGTCGAAAAGTGGCAGGTCTTTAACGTCTTCTGGCTCAACTGCTACGGTGACGACTGGGTCTGAAACGTAACGTAAACCTTCAAAGCTGTGGACTTCAATTCCTGCTTCGCCGATGGTTTCGCCGACGTGCAGTGATGGCAGTCCTGAGATTGCGCCGATGTTTCCTGCTGGAACACGGTCGATGAACACTCGGTCTGTTGCCATGCTCATGAAGACTTGCTGAATGGTGCCTTTTTGTCCGCTGCTGACTAGTTGAACTTCTTTGCCTTTGGTGATTGAGCCGCTAAAGATTCTGCCGATGGCTACTGTTCCGCTGTGAGGGTCAACTTCGATGGTGGATATGCACATGAGCAGTGGACCATTGGGGTCAACTTTTGCCATGCCTTGCCCAACTGCGCTTTCCACGTCTCCTGGCCAAATTTGTGGCTGTCTGTAGGGTTGTGCTATCAGCGGGTTTGGCAGGTGCTTGCAGAACATGTCTAGGATTGGTTCTGGCAGGGGCGCTTTTTTGCTTAGTGCATCTACTTTTTTGCCGACATCTTCTGGGTCGCCGCTGTATGCGTCGATGATGTCTTGGAAAGTAACTTGTTTGAGTTTCATGTGGTCAAGGTTTAAGCCCCATTTGTGCAGGGCTGAGCCGAATGCTACACGGCTGTCCTCGATTTTCACTTGCCAATCCTGCTTGTGCTCTGCTGGAGCGTACTTCTCGATTAGCGTGTTTACTCTTAAGAGAATCTTGGCGAATTTTTTCTGAATCTCTTGCGGAGTAAGTTTGATTTCTTTGATTAATCGGTCAACTTTATTGATGAACAAGAGAGGTTTTACCCGTTCTCGTAGTGCCTGCATGAGGACGGTTTCGGTCTGCGTCATTGGTCCTTCAACTGCGTCCACTACTACGAGTGCGCCGTCGACTGCTCTTAGGCTTCTGGTGACTGCGCCTGAGAAGTCGATGTGTCCTGGCGTGTCGATGAGGTTGATGAGGTAGTCTTGGTCTTGGTAGTTGTGGACTAGGCTGACGTTTGAGGCGAAAACGGTCATTTGGCGTTTTTGCTCAAGGTCCCAGCTGTCGAGGAACAGTTTTTGTCCTGCAGTTTGTGTGCTGATGATGCCTGCGTGTGCGAGGAGGCTGTCGGACAGCGTGGTTTTTCCGTGGTCAACATGCGCGATGATGCTGGTGTTGCGGATGATGTTGGGGTTGTTCATTAGTTTAACGATTTCTTCGGTTTGTCTATAACGAGCCATAAATTATTCATTCTCCATTTTAGCTTTTGTGAACTTGTTATTTTGAATCGGATTGACCTGTTTTTTGATGATTTCATGCATATTGGAATCTCTCAAATAATAGGTAAGCTACATGGAGATTGAGTTTGTATCCTATTAACTTTATGGCAATGAACATGGGAAAGTTTAGGGGAAAAAACATGAGTGCT
>CAYMLF010000215.1:0-3629 GCA_964391275.1 uncultured Candidatus Bathyarchaeia archaeon | reverse complement strand
TCTTTGATTACCAAGCAGAACTAAAAAACAAAGATATCTCCTACATTGCGATTCGTCACACTGACATACGTTTTTCTGATATAAGATACAAATTCCTAAAAGACCCCGCCTTCAACCTTGTCTTTATTAACAATGGCGTAGCCATATTTGAAGTAAAAAACAGCCCATAACACCATAACGGGGAACCACCAAGCTTGATGCTAAAGCTTCCAAAAAACAAAGCCATAGAAATCGCGTTTTTAGGAGTTTTCTCAGCCGTTATCCTCGTCCTCACTTACAGCTTGATATCCATGAACGGGTTGGTTCTTGGAAACGACCCCGCAGTCCACTTAGAACGCGCCCAAATGTTTCTAAACACAGGCAAGATTCCCCTAGACAACCTTGGCTGGACGCCTCCGCTTTACCAAATCATGCTTTCCGTGTTAATCGCTTTCACTGGTGCCTCAAGCGTTGAGCAACTAATCTTTATAGTTAAAATCACCGCTGTAATCGTTAACTGGATACTGTTCTTTGCCGTGTACTTGATTGGCGCCAGATTTTTCAGCAAAAAAGTTGGAGCATTAGCTTCTGTGTTGCTGTTGTTGTGTTATCCCATGTTTGAAA
This sequence comes from uncultured Candidatus Bathyarchaeia archaeon, assembly GCA_964391275.1. GTDB lineage: Archaea > Thermoproteota > Bathyarchaeia > Bathyarchaeales > Bathycorpusculaceae > Bathycorpusculum. The sequence goes on along the minus strand of CAYMLF010000215.1, from coordinate 3,026 downwards.
TCAACTTGTGGGGTGGCTACACAAGCGTTTTAGGGATAGCGTTTATGATTTTGGTGTTTTTGTATTTGCCCTTAGCGGTTGAAAGTAAAGGCTTCATGGTTGTTGCAGGCATCGCAACGTTTGCGCTGGTTTTATCTCACCAGTTAACCTTGTTTGTCGCCGTCTTAATCTTGGCACCTGTCATGCTTTTCATGATTGTGAAATCTCGTGGGCGAAACATCAAAGCCTTACTTTTCATAATCATCGGCGGCGGCGTAGCATTCTTCCTCTATTACTTCAGAGCGATGTTTGCCTACCTCGGCGGCATAATCGAGCATGTTTTCTTTGCTCAAAAAGCGATGCTGTATCAGATTCCGCAAACTACCCTTGAAGCTTTCTGGATAAACTTTGGGTTCTTACTGATTTTGGGTGTTGCAGGGCTTTTTGTTGCCGCCTACAAGCTGTGGCTTGAAAAGAAACATGTCAGCAACTTAACCATGATACTTAGTTTAATTATACCGTTTATCTTAACAGTGTCCTACTTGTTTGGCTTGTACTTGCCTTTCGGCTGGTTCGTGTACTACATAATGCCGCCGCTAGCGATTTTCTCTGCTGTACTGCTTGTTTACCTTGCAGGCAAAGCTTTGACGCTTTACTCTGCAAATAAAAAACGCGTAAAACCAGTATACCTCAAAGCTATTGTAATCGGCATAGTCGTGCTGTCTTGTGTTGTGCTGGTTTTGCGGGCTGATTTGTTATATGGCAGAATCAACGGGGGCGCAACTTATTATTCAACCTCAGATGTCAAGGCGCTTGAGGCAGGTGAATGGCTGAAAAAGAATTATCCCGAGCAGGCAACCGTTGTGGTGACGTATGTGCCGGGGTTCTGGTTTAGAATTTATTGTGGAAAAACCGTGATAGCTGCTACTAACCCTATTGTTGAGCGGAACGTTATTTCTGAATCGGTTTTAGATTTATCCTATGAAATCGAAACCCCTCTGACTCTTATTCGCGCTTACGAGGCAAAGGGTGAGATTGCAAGTGAATACTTTGTTTCCTTAAACAATGTTTGGAACCGCGCTTCTTACGGCTCAACCGATGGTGACCAAATCTCCTACGACGTTAACGGTGTACATCGTCAAGTAGACTTAACCGAGTTGAAACGGGAATACATTTTCAACGATGACCAGACAACTGAAAAAACTTTAACCATCGCTTACTCAAACGATGAAGTCTTAGTAACCCAAATCCTGCAGGTGCAAAACAATTCATATCCTACGCATACATCTTGGAGTATTACACCAGTTAACGTTCAAATCAGAAATGTAACCCTCTACTTATCAACGTTCTTTGATTTGTACTTCAACTTTGACCAAGCCTACCTGCCTGGCATATTGAACTGGGAAAACCCTTGGGCTAATCCCTCCTCAACTGAGGGAACTAAATGGGCAGTCACTGACTTCTCTAAAAACAACATAACCGACAATTACCTCGCCCTGCAAGACACCACAAACAAAGTTTACTACGCCATGGAATTCGAGGACCTGCCTGACTGGGGAAACATCGGCGTCTTAGCCAACATGCAAATCGACGCCATCCGCTTACGATACGACTTTGAAACAATTAACCCCGGGGAATCTGAATCCTTTGCTTATCAAACGCTAAGTTTCGCGGAAAGCAGCTTCAGGGAAACTCATCCAGACCAACTAAAAGACCTTTTCACTGCAACACCTACAGGTTATTACGTGGTGAAAAGTCGAGATTATTTTGATTACATAAAGGAACATGACGTAGCCTTCATAGTTTACGACAGAAACCAGCTTGACACAAAACTTGTCCGAAGCAAACTCTTAGAGCTAATCTATTCAAACGACCGATACGTTATTTTCAAAATAAACAATCCGCCGCAAATAACCTAGTTCAGAACTGAAAAAAGTAAAAATGAAACTAAAGAAAGGAAAGAGGTTGTTTACTGCTTTTTCTTGAAAAGCTCTGGGTTTTCACGCATAACTCTTGGAATGTATGCGCAAGCTGGGTCAGACTCAAACAAGTCGCCAGTGTAGAATTCAGCTCGTGTTCTGCAGCCACCGCAAATTTCACGGTACTCGCAGACACCACATTTACCTTTCAAGTTGCTTTTGTCTCTTAGTTTAGCGTGCAGCTCGTTTGTTTGCAGTTCATCCCATGTTTGCTTTAAGCCTTTGTCTTTAACGTTTGCTAATCGGTAGCCTTCATGGAAGCCGCATGGTCTAAAGTCACCGTTTTCGGTTACGCCGATGTAGTCTCCGCCGATTGTGCATTTGCCCAAGAATTCGTTGGTGAACCAGTCCCAGAACTTCGTTGGGTTTCTTTGCTTGACGATTCTTGCGTAGAAGGGTGAGTAAACGTTTACTCGGAAGCTATTGTTTTTCTTGTTACGGCTGTATTTGTTTTCGTAATCGTAGAGTTGGTTTAATGCTACTTCGTATTGGTCTGCTGTTGGAGCTAAGTCCAGCATGTTGTCACTTGCTCTGCCGACCGGGACAACGTTGTGGTAAACCACCATTTTGCCGCCGTATTCCGCTGCTAACTTGCAAGTGTGTTCTAAAACGTTAATGTTGTACTTAGTCATGGTTGTAACGATGCAGTCTAGTAAGCCTCTTTCGCCAAGTCTCTTCATTGCATAAGTTGCTTTCTCATAGCTGCCTGGGCCTCTGACGATGTCGTTTGAAGCTTTGTCGCCGTCAATGCTGACTGCAGTGTGAACGTTGTATTTTGTTAGAAGGTCTAAACGTTTCTCGTCAAAAGCAAAACCGCTTGTGATTAAGCTAACTTCCATGCCATACTCTTTCTTGGCATGTGAGATAATGTCAAAAATGTCTTCTCGGCATAAGGGTTCTCCACCGCTTATACCAAACCATTTAGCACCAAAATTATACATTTCATCAACAATTTTCTTACCTGTTTCAGTGCTAACTTCGTTGTCTTTGGCAAACTTTGGTACATAACTACAGTAAACACAGTTGCCAACACATCTTCTCGTGCACCGCCAGGTCACCATGTATAAT
>CAYMLF010000214.1:0-3648 GCA_964391275.1 uncultured Candidatus Bathyarchaeia archaeon | reverse complement strand
AAGGTTCCAGCAAAGACGCAGTCGTTAACTTTTTTGGGCACAGGCACTGATTCGCCTGTAACCAGTGCTTGGTCAACATGAGAGAAGCCTTCAATTACGTTGCCGTCTAAGGGAATTCTTTCTCCGGGACGAACCAGCAGAACCGTGCCGGTGTCCACGGCGTTGACGAAGGCATCTTTCACTTCACCGTCAATTATTACATGTGCTGTTTCAGGCATAAATTTGGAGAGTTTTTCAACGGTTCTTCTTGCGCGGTTTTGGATATACCCTTCAAAGTATTCTGCGATGCAATATAGCAGTAGGACTGTGGCGGCTTCGAAGCGGTAGTCAAGGTATAGTGCTCCTAAACCTGCGACTCCCATTAGGAATTCAACGCTGAATCGTCTCTCGATGAATAGCTCGCGTAAACCTTCAACGCCTATGTAGATGGCGGCGGAAAGCACTGCTACATAGTAGAGAATCATGGATACGGACGCGTCAATGTTAAGGAGTGGTATGGTGAAGCCGAGGGGTATTCCTTTAAAAAAGAGGTCCAGTATTCCGCTGACAACTATTGTTATTGCCAGCCATACAGCGAAGATGGTTAAGACTGACTTGTGGTGTTCTTCTTCTGCTATAACCATTGGTTCTTCTTTTTCATCTGGTTTCTCTTCGCAAGTTCCCACTAGATTTCACAACACTGAGCTTGTTTGAATTTAAAAAACCATTGAATAGTGAATTATCAGGTGTTTAATTAACACATACTAAAAAATAAAGAAATTGGATTAGGTTAAAAATTGCTTGTAGACTGGGTGGCCTTTGAAGTGCAGCATTGTTTCTGAGGTTTCAATGGTTCCGCTTGGCAGTCTCATGCAGATTGAGCTTACAGTTGCGCCGTCATGGATTAAGCGTACACCATCAAGGAGTTCGCCTTTTGTGATGCCTGAAGCGACAAAAACAAGTTCGTTGCCCTTTGCCAATTCGTCTTCAGTGTAGGTTTTGGTAACGTCAATGCCGACTTGTTTTAAGCGTTCCATGCGTTCATTGTCGTTGTTCGGATTCCATACGCGCACAAGCATTGTTCCGCCTAGGCATTTTACTGCTGTTGCTGCGATTGTTGCTTCTGGTCCTGCTCCTGCGCCGATTAGCAAGTCAAAGCCTGAGTTGGGGGTTGCTGCGACTACGGCTGCGGCGATGTCTCCGTCTGGGATGAGGATGATTCTTACGCCTAGTTGTCTGAGTGTATTTAAGATTTCTTTGTGTCTGTCTCGTTCAAGCATGATTACGGTAAAGTTTTCTATGGGTTTACCTTTTTCTTTTGCAATTGTGCGGACGATTTCGTCGGTGGTCATGTCCATGGATAATTTGCCTTTGCAGTGGTAGTCTGTGGCGATTTTAAAGTAGTAGCCGTCGTCTGGGAGGACTTGGAAGCACCCTTTTGGAGCGCATGCTAAGGCGGATATGGCGTCTTTTCTGCCTTTGCTGGCTGCTGTTGTGCCGTCTACTGGGTCAACGACGAATTCTAGGCATGGTCCTTGTCCTGTTCCGACTTTTTCTCTGCGTTCAAAAGAGGGTGCGTTGTCTTTTGGTCCTTCGCAGGCGATGACTTCGCCGTCTATGTCTGTTTGTTTTAGTACTGCTCTTGAGAATTCTACGGCTTTTGCGTCAATTAAGTCGCAGTCTCCTTGTCCAACGTGTAGGGCTGCTCCAACTGCTCCGGCCACGGTTATGCGTGTTAGTGAGGGTCCTAATGCTCTTAATGAAACCATACGTTGTTTTTTCTCCATTAAGATAAATAGCCTAATTGCTTGTGTTTTGGTATTTATGCGTTTGTCCTAAAACCGAATTGTATCTTTGGGTGTTTGTTTTGTTTGGGCTGTTTTGATTAGTTGTTGTGGGGAAATCGTCTTAGCACAACCACAACCAAAGCTTTGAGCGTGCTGCCGTGTTTTGTGGTTGGCTGATGTCTGTGTTTGCAGATTGGTTGTGCAGTGTGCCACAAGCAGTGGGCAGTTAGAGTTGTTTTCATGGGAAAAAGCGAGGGCTAGATAAGTGTTTTATGATACTTGCAATTAATGTGTTGTTATGCTGTTATAGATACATTTGTAAGTAGTTTATGGGTTTTTACTGTTTATAGTATAGCCATTCCGCTTGCTATCCTGTTTTTAGGAATCATAGTGTACTACTACAAATATAACTGCAGGTTTGCAAATGGTATAGCCCTTCTTGTTTTAGGAAGTATGGGGTGGCTGCTTTACCCAATAGCGTGTTTAGCATACAATTCTATCAGAATGTTACCAGTTGCAGATGTATTGGTGATACAAACGATAGTTTTTGTAGTGATTGTCTTGGTTGAAATTCCTACTTTTTATGTTGGTGTACAATCTTTAAGAAAAAGAAACAGGACTCACTAGGTGCGCAGCTATACGCTTATCCTTTGTAGCCGATTATGCCTGTTTCGAAGTAAAGAAAAAAGGGGAGTCTCCAGCGGTCGTGGTAACCTCAATTCAGGTACTCCATTACTGAAAGCGCTGTTTTTTCAGGAACTCCAATGTGTTTGCCATTAGGCATTTTAAACTTGGCTATTCCTGTGGTGATACAAATAAAGGTTACAACCATGCCTTGAGGTATTTTGCCGTATATCGTATCAACAAAGTCCTGCTTTAGCTTGTATTTTTTGTTCCGTAAGAATTTCGGCATCAATCTTTCACCCCCAGAAAGCAATAATGGAAAAAAGCGGTTTGACGGTGCTCTGCTAGTCAATTCTTTTGAAATCAATTTGTTCTTGATTGTAAATGAACGGTGAACATGGGTAGTGGCGGCTGATTTATGGGCACTGCCATTCTTCAGCCATTGAGTTTGTCTGTAGCTTGCAGAGGAGACTTAAAATGTCAAACCGCATGTTACAAACTTCTATTTCCAAGTCAGCGGGTAAGCAGTTGCTTTTTATTACCTTAGACAGCAGTTTGGTTGTAGCGTTTAGGTTGTTAATGATTTCCTTATCTGCCATTTCTTCCAAACTCCAACGGTTTCTGTGTTTGCTACGGAGATTCCTCTTTCTCCGTCGTCGCTTGATCGGGCTTTGCAGGTTTTGTAGGCTATGCAGTCTTCGCAGTGAGGGGCTTGGTTTTTGGTTTGGCAATCGAGGATTATTTGGCGATCCATGCCTCCTCACCGTTATAGTAATTTGTTACTTTTTGTTCGTGTGCGTTATGGATTCCCGCCCTTGTGCTTACTAGGTTATGATTTAATCTTCCCACCACTTTCATCTCCAGCCCCTTCATTACTTTCCTCTACACTTATAAATATTCCTAAAAAGGAATAAAATAAAATGAACAATTAACTTTATAAGAAATAAAAACAGTTAACAAGCGAGGGAGAATTTGTCATCAGAGGAGCTAAAAATAAGAGGAGCAGAAGCACTAAAATTGATCCAGGGCTTATCCTCAATAACCAGCTTCAAGATACTACAACTTCTTTCAAAAGAGGAACTGGACGTATCTTCAATCGCCAAACGATTGAAACTCAGTGAAGCACATATCAGCGGCGAAATCAGGCGACTATCAGAACTACGCCTAATAAAAGTAAGTTATGCACCAGGAAAGCGAGGCATCAGGAAAATATGCATACTCGCCGTCAAACAAATATGCATTATAATCTAGGAAAACC
>CAYMLF010000213.1:0-3649 GCA_964391275.1 uncultured Candidatus Bathyarchaeia archaeon | reverse complement strand
CCAGCGATTAAGCGTTGCTTGCTTAATTCAACCACGTCTTTTTTGCCCGCTAAATTTACAAAGTATGAACCGTGCATGCTAAGGCGTACATCGATCTTTTTTGCTTCTTCGCCTAGTTTTTCTGCGTCTGCCTGCTTAATCTGTGGTTTAGCACCCCACCTTACAGCTTGATACTCAAAAGCGTCAAGGCCTTCCTCTCTGAGCAAACCTGGGACATCATACATTTTTGCTTTAAGCAGCCTAAAGGTGGGTGGTACTCCTGCTGGACCGAACCGAGTTTGCTCTGCCATCTAAAATTCCTTGTAACGTTTAACCATGTCTTGAATATAGGTTTTTCATTGAATTAACATTTTAAAACTGGCTTTTTTCACACTAAAAAAAGTAGAATGCTTTTTTGTACATCCTATTGGTCTTCAGCATTAGAAAGGCTTAAAACATTGCTATATATCAAATTATGAGTCACTTTGAGGATTAAATTCACCGTTAAAATGAATCAAAAGTAAAAATGGTTTGGGTAAAATGGCGGAGAAAGAAAAAAAACCTGTGGCTTCGGTTTACGGCGATTTCAATGTACAGGCTTTCTTGAGTAAATTTGTCAACGGTGACCTAACTGTTTTAGAGCCAACCTACTCAGCACAATCAGGTTACTATTATCCCATTGTTGAAAGCATTCTCGGCGATGGGGACGCTGACGCTTTTTTAAACAAGCTTTTTAATGCAGGGTTGCTGGAGAGGCAAGTTTTCGATAAAAACTTGTCCTGTCCTGAATGTGGCTCTATAAACGTCTCTTCAAGATATTGCTGTCCATTCTGCAAATCCATCAATATCCAAAAAAGCTCTCTGGTTGAGCATGTTAAATGTGGCTACATGGATTTGGAAACAAGATTCATTGAGAACGGCAGACTAGTCTGTCCTAAATGCCACGGAGAACTAAAAAGTTTAGACGTTGACTACAGGAGGGCTGGTGCGTGGTGTAACTGCAAAGATTGCAACAAAAGCTTTGACATACCAGTGCCAGAGCATTACTGTAGAGACTGCCGTAGAGTTTCAAGTTTTGAAGAGGTCACCATAAACGACGTTTACTCTTACACTTCCAAGGCAAAAATGCACACGGCGTCCTCGCTGCACTCGGCTTTATCTTCAGCAATTGCTGAATACCTTACCCAGCAAGGGTTAACAGTTGAAAACCCCGGCTTAGTCAAAGGTAAATCCGGTGTAAATCACACTTTTGACATCGTAGCCTACAATGCGAATTATCCACGTAAAATAGTGATTGAATTAGCCACATCTGAGAGCAGCGTTACTGAGCAAACCGTGATTGCCTTGTTTGCCAAGGTTTTTGATGTTTTACCCGACAAAGTTTACCTTATAGCGATGCCAAACATTAGCGGCAACGCTAAAAAAATGGCTGATCTCTACAGTATTCAAGTTGTAGAAGCAAAAAATCCCTCCGAAGCGGTTGCCTGCCTGAAAGGATTGATGCAAACGGCTTAAACTGGCGAATAATCGTCAAGTGCTCCGACACTAACAACCTCAAAATCGACAATAGACAAAGCAATGGCTACAAAAACCGACACAACAGCCTTGATTCTTAGTTTCTTAGCTATTGCAGGCTCATAAACCTGATGTAGGCAAGGGATAGAGAGTCAGGAAATTTAGGTTTTGGACTATATAATCCTACACTACAATCGGCATAATCGACGTGTGGGGTAATATAGCGAAGAAGTAGGCGACAAAGTTCAGACAATTTTGTCGGAATACTTCTTTAGGTTTAACCGTTTGAGCCTCAAGGCTACAAAATCTTTGTATCTAAGACAACCTGTGCTTCGTAAGGTGCAGTTTCCCGAACACCCTTAGCATACAGGAACTTAACCACTTTTCGCCCAGCCTTCTCTGTTGCCTCAGAAAAACGCTTTTTCAGCTCTTCAACGCTGTCTGGCTTGCGGACAAAACCGTAAAAGTGGATAATTCCGCCTTGGGGCTTGATGCTTTGGCAGGCAGCGTCAACAAAATCAATTGCTGTTTCAGGCAAATTCATAATCACTCGGTCAGCTACCCCGCGAAGTTTTTCCTTCGCAAGTTGTCGTGCATCTCCCGAAACTGGGAAAAGCCTGTTATCAACCCTGTTCACTCGAGCATTGATTTTCAACAACTCAACGGCTTCAGGGTTAATGTCCGCAGCGTAAACCTTCACTTCAGGGTTACGTTTAGCAATAAGCACTGAAAAAGGGCCAACACCCGCAAACAAGTCAACCACGGTTTCGCCTGCTTGAACCAGCGATGCCACCCTCTGATGCTCATGGGACAACCTTGGCGAAAAATATGCTTTTGCAACGTCAACATAAAACACACAACCATATTCATGATAGACAGTTCGTGTTTTATTTTCACCTGCAAGCAAGTTTAAGTCGCGAACTCGGTAAACGCCGCTTATTGCACCAGCCTTAGCAAGGGCTGTTTTGACGTTTTTGTGCGTTTTGAGAATAGCTTGCCCGATTACGCCTTCATAGGCTTCAAGTTGAGGGGGAATCTCGATAATAGCGATATCACCGATAATGTCAAGTGAATGGGGAATGTTTGGATGCAATTCTGGCGGCAACAGTTTTTCTAAAACTTGAGTTAAGGTTTCTTCTGCAGGACGTTTCTCCATGAAATTGGCGGTTGTCAACTGCAAATTGGATGCTTGACCCTTCAGCTTTTCCAGTTCTGCCTGTTGCGGCTGCCTGCTTAAGGGAATACAAAGTTGGTCATCCGTCTTTTGGATAATGAGAGATTTCTCGATTAAACCCAGCTTGCCCGCTAAAGCAATAATTTCCTCTCCCTGTTTCTTGGCAACTTTGAGGCAGACAGCGTTTGGCATAGCATCAACTGACTCTTTCTATTCGATACAGGTTATTTACCTTTTGAACACTAAATTTACAGTTCAGCATGGTTTCCATAAGCCAAATGTTAGCCTCAATATGCTCTGATAAAGCGCGAGAATACAGAACAGATTTGCCTTTAGCCAAAGCCATGTAGGGAATCAGCATGTCAGCCAAAAAAACATCAGCCGTTGGCTTAACAGACAATTCCCTCACCAAGTTTTCCGCGGCTTCTCTGCCGACATCCTCAGCCATTTTCCTAAGTTGCCCAATAGCGTCAGCCCCGATTACGACACCAGTGTCGGTTTGTGCCCACAAAACTATTGAAGTGCCCTTTTGAATTGGGTTAGACTTGTCGTTTACGATTTGGATGTCGCCTCTGTAGCCATTCTGGAAAAGGAGGTTTTGTGCTGATTTAGCTTGACGCTCCGCCACCTGCCTATCCGCCAAAAAAGTGGCAACAGAAACACCGCTTATGCCTGCTAGGTTACCGAATTTTTCTAGCCGTATTGGAGATAGCCAGCGGCTTGGCTTAACAGTCAATGTTGCTTCACCCATGCCTTTTGGGTAGTAACCATACTTCTGAACGGTTAATTCAGCATCTACACCCATTTTGCGCAAGGTAGGAAGCAACACAAAACGCAGATAATTAACAGTTGGAGCATGGGTGGTGTCAGTTCCTCCCTTTGCAACATGCAGGTGAACTGGGTTTGCTGCGAAAACGCAGATGGGAAGCGCTGCCATCATGAGCATAGGTATGCTGCCTGCGGTCTCAATCACAGCCTCAA
>CAYMLF010000212.1:0-3686 GCA_964391275.1 uncultured Candidatus Bathyarchaeia archaeon | reverse complement strand
CCAACGCTTCGCCTGTGGCTTTAATGTTTAATGTTTTAGGCGCGGCTATACAAATCCGTTGCCCCACGCCTAGCAAGCCGTGTGCTGAAGCTAAAACGTCCTGCACAAGCTGCTTAGTCGTGGATTTAAGCGTGCTGGAAGAGCGCCCATACGGTGGGTCAGTGATTATGCAGTCAACATGATTGAATGGCAGCCTGCGAGCGTCACCCCAAACTAAGCCTTCAGCGGAAATGTTAAAGAACCGCAGGTTTTTCTGGGCGCCCAAAACCATCCGCTTCTGTGCATCAACGCCCAACGCGTGGCAACCGATGTATGTGGCTTCAATCAGTGAGGTGCCTGTGCCGCAGAAGGGGTCCAGCAGCAGGGACTCAGCTTTTGCATGTGCCAAGTTTACCATGCACCGTGCGAGTTTGGAGGGCATGGCAGATGGGTGGAAAAAGGGTTTCTTGCGTGGTCTGCGTTCGGAGAAGGTTTTGCTGGAGATTTGGGTTAGTTTTAAGCCGAAGACGAGTTTGTTGTTTGTTATGATGCCGATGAAGGTTTTGTCTGGGTGCTTCAGGTTGACTTTGGCTTGAGGCGCCAGCTGGAGGATTTGGCGTCCAAGCTTGATTTCAAGCTCCATAGTGTTTATGGCTTGGTCAGCGTAGTTTTTGATGCGGTTGATTCGCACCACAAAACTTTCGCCTGCCTGTAGCATGGATTTGAAGTCTGTTTGGGCTGCGGCTTTGGCGATGTCGCTGTAGTTTGCGTTTGAAACAAAAAGCTCCAATGCGCAGACGCGTGTGAATGCTGAGCGGACGGGCACGACTTGGACGCACTCTTGAGCTGCTTCAAGCCGCAATACTTGGTCGTAGGTTTCTGCGCTGCTGTAGCTGTAGCCTTCAGCTTCCAAAATCGCTTTAACTTCGGCTGCGGGCAGGGACTCGTTTTCGCCTGAGAGCAAAAAGAAGAGTTTAGGCACTCTGGTTTGCGCCTTTAAGCTGTTTGCTAATTAGCGGGGCAAGGCTGACTTTGCTGTAGGGGCCTGGAACGCTGTCGGTGCCCACGATTTCCTCTACGCCCGCGTCTAGGATGCGTTTGGCTGCGTCGCCGATGAGCAGTGGATGCACGCATGCGGTGAAGACGTGAGCGGCGCCGAGTTCTTTGAGGATTTTTGCTGCGCCCACGATTGTGCCGCCTGTGCTGATGATGTCATCGAGGATTATGACTGTTTGGTCTTTAACGTCTAAGCCTCTGCCAGTCTGCGTGGTTTGTCCTGTGTAGCGGTCTCGGGTTTTGTCGAGGTGCCCAGCGTTTCCGCCCAAAACCTGTTGGGCTTCGTAGGCTATGTACATGGCGCCTTTATCGGGCGAGAGCGCGTACGCTTTCTTGTAGCCCTTGTCAACAAAATACTGCGCCAGAAACGGGATTGCGCTGGCGGTTTTGGCTGGGAACGGGAATTTTGAGAGTGCCGCTTCCGAGTGAATGTTAACGGTTAGCATGTTGTCGATGCCTAAGGCGCCGAGCATGCGCGCGACGGTTTCCACGCTTATGCCCTCGCCAGACAGGAACATTTTGTCCTGCCGCGCATACGCCAAGTAGGGCACGACTGCGGTGACTTTGCCCGCGCCAGCCCGCTTCGCCGCGTCCGCCATGAACGCCAGCTGAAGCAGCCTGCCGTCCTGCGCTGGTGGACACGTAGTTTGCACAATCGCCACGTCCTCGCCTTTTACGTCTCCGTCAAGACGCACATACGATTCGCCGTCTGGGAACACTTTTGCTGCGACGGGAACGTTTGGGTAGCCAGTTTGGGCTGATATGGCTTCTGCGAGCGGTTTTGATGCGGGTCCAGAGATGATTTTCAATTTTGATGCCTCTGCTCTTGTAGAAATGCAGGTTAGGGTTTTAAGGCTTTATCCGTAGAGAGAAATTTGGCAAGCTCTATTTTAGAAGTTTGAGGAATTCTTCTCTTGTTAAACCTGCTTCTTCAATAATAGCCATTAACAAGCCTTTCTTTATCTGGTCGTGCTTTGGAATTGGCACGATACGCTCATTTTTTACAAGAATTAAATGGCTGCCTCTTTGCCGCTCAACTTGAAAACCAACTTTGCCTAAAGCCTTAACAACTTCACGCCATGAGAGCAGAGGGAGCTTCGACAACTACTTCAGCCTTCTCACTCTTATTTTTGCGTTCAAGAAGTTTTGCTTTGACTTCCAAGTAACCTTCGATGGCTTCTTTGATGTTGCTTAAGGCTTCTTGCTTGGTTTCGCCTTGAGTTGCAACGGGAAGCTCCAAGCTTTTAACGATGAATCCGCCTTCCTCTGCAGGTTCAAGCAAAACTGTGAATTTACGGGCAACCATAAACAACCCACACATTACCTACTATGCAGTTGCATATGAATGTATCCGCACATCGTTAATTGGCGTGGGTTGCATAACGGTTTTAAGTGCTACTCTGTTATTTTCAGGGCGGATTTGAACTGTTATGGATACTTGGCGTTTCCTCCCCTTACAAACTAACAGTGCCTTCATGAACATGGCAATTGACGAAGCGATTCTAACGGCTCGGGTTGCTGAGAAAGTGCCCAACACACTCAGGTTTTACCGTTGGCAACCTTCCACGGTGAGCATCGGCAAAAACCAAACGCCCGAAAACGAGGTTTACCTTGACGAGTGCAAGCGGTTGGGCGTTGATGTGGTGAGGCGTTGCAGCGGAGGCGGCACCGTCTATCACGATTTCGACGGCGAGGTAACCTACAGCGTAGTCGCCAACACATCAGACTTCGGCACAGGCGACATAACACTGGTTTACTTCAAAATCTACGAAGCCATAACCGACGCACTCCGCATCTTGGGCGTGCCAGCGGACTTCAGCGAGGGCAACGCGAAAAACTGTCCCAACCTAACCGTGAAAGGCAAGAAGATTTCGGGTAGCAGCCAAAACATCAGCCGCGGCGTCGTTCTTCAGCATGGCACGATTTTGAAGGGCGTTGATATCGACAAGATGTTTACGCTGCTTAGGCTGCGGGATTTTGGTTGCATGCAGGCTGCGGATATTGCACGGCGTAAAATCACCAGCGTGGAAGGCGAGTTGGGGCACGCGGTTGGTGCTGAGACGGTTGCGAACGCGTTGGCTCAGGGGTTTGTGGCGACTTTGAAGATTCAGCTGCAAGAGGGCGAGCTGTCGCCTTTTGAAGTTGAGTTGGCTCAGAAGTTGTGCAAAGAAAAATATGCTAATCCCGAGTGGACTTTTGGCGGCAAACCCACCGCTTAGGCTTTTTCTTTATGCCACCGTACGCCTTGTGCGGTGTCTTCAATTACGATGCCCATCGCCTTGAGCTTTGCGCGTATTTCGTCGGCTTCTTTCCAGTTTTTGGCTTTGCGTGCGGCTTCACGTTTCTGCACTAAGGCGTCGATGTCGCTGGGCAGGGCTTCTTCCACTTCCACCTTGCCGATAACGCCTAAGACGCTGTCGAATTGCATTAGGACTCCGCCGAGTTCCGAGGCTTCCTGTTTGCTGACTGCGTTTGCGTCAAGAAGATTATTGATTTCGCGTACAAAGTCAAACAGCGACGCCAACGCAACGCTAATGTTTAAGTCATCATCCATCGCTGCTCCGAAACATTCCTTCACATGAGCGATTTGCATGGCTGCTTTGCCATCGCTGCCCGCTCCGTCGGTGTCGTGGAGTCTGCGGACGAGGTTT
>CAYMLF010000211.1:0-3726 GCA_964391275.1 uncultured Candidatus Bathyarchaeia archaeon | reverse complement strand
GCGTTTAGGGGTCAGTGACAATTGACGATTTCTCACAGCTTGTGGGCTCGAAGCCGTCGCCTCACATCATCCCAAAATTAGAATGCGTCTATGGCAGATTTAATGATTACGCATCATTTCTTCAATTGAGAAAAAAACATGCAAAACTGCCTCGTCTCTCCGTGAAGTTTGCGTAAGATTCACGACAGTTGACGTATCTAAATGTTTTAAACTGACGTGTGGTTAGGGGAATATTTGAAGGTTTTATGCGGAGGTGAAAAGTAGGTTATGATATTCAGAATTGAAGAAGACGAGGAATGGGAAGAAGGCGAAGATGAAGAGTGGGAAGAAGAAGAATGGTAAACTGGATCGTTAACGAAGCAATTTTTTAATTCTTTCTTTTAAATTTTGTTAACTTTAAAATTTATGAACAGTTAAACGTAAATTCGCGTTATTAAATATGTTTTTTCTCGATAGTAAAGTTTATTGGTAATTACACCTCGTATATACCTGTGATACAAAGTGGAGCAAGTTGACGTAATAACAGTAAAAGTTCCAAAAGAACTAAAAGCAAAAATGAAGCAAATCGACGTCAACTGGAGCGAATACATCCGCCAATGCGTCCAAAAAAAAATCAATCAAGAAAAAAGAAAAACCGCCTCAGATGCTCTAGACCAAATCAGAAAAACCACTAAACCCACATCAACACAACAAGTAGTTGCATGGATCAGAGAAGACAGGGAGCGATAAACAACGATACCATTTGTGGTGGATGCAAGCGTTGTCTCAAAATGGGTATTGTCTGGAGAAAACTATGAAGAAAACGCAGCCAAATTAAAGGCTGAATACGTGGCAGGAAATGTTGATTTAAGCGCTCCTTCTTTTATGGTGCAAGAAGTAACAAACTCAATATGGAAAGCGATAAAACAGAAAAGAATAACTCTGGAAACCGCTCAGAGCGCCCTGGAAAATCTGGATGCATTACAAATTAATCTTTACTGTATAAATTGGATGGAAGCTTGCGAAGAATTGGCGATAGCTGCAAAAAACGATTTGACCGTTTATGATGCAGCATACCTTTTTCTTGCAGAAAAAATGAACGCTCAAGTAATCACTGCTGACGACAAAATGTGTCAAAAAGGGAAAGGCCAGTTTAGGCTTCTCCACCTTAAAGATTACGTGTAAACCCTACATTTTAGAGTTTTAAATTTATAACTAACAAGTATAATTCATCTTAAGAGATTTAGTCATGACCCGAATTGCCGTGCTGAACCAAGACAAATGCAAAGTCAAAAAATGCAACCAACTCTGCGTCAGCTACTGCCCAATGGTACGCAGCAGAGTAGAAGCCATACGAGTAGAAGGCAACAAAGCAGTCATATCCGAAACCCTATGCAGCGGATGCGGAATATGCGTCAAAAAATGCCCATTCAAAGCCATAAACATCGTCAACCTGCCAGACGAACTTGAAAAAGACTGCAGCCACCGCTTCGGAGAAAACACCTTCAAACTCTTCCGCTTACCCATGCCATCGCCGGGCACAGTACTGGGTCTTTTGGGGCAGAACGGCATAGGCAAAAGCACCACGCTAAAAGTTTTTTCAGGCGAAATCAAACCTAACTTGGGCAAATACGATAACCCGCCTGAATGGACAGAAATCATCCAGAACTATCGTGGCTCAAGCCTGCAAGATTACTTTTCAAAAATGAGCGAGAACAAAATCAAAGTCAGCAGCAAACCGCAGTACGTTGATAAAATCCCCAAAGCCGTCACGGGGAAAGCTGGCGATTTGCTGGAAAAGGTGGATGAGCGCAAACAGCTTGATGCGTTGGCTGACGAGTTGGAGCTGCGCAAGATTTGGGACAGACCGCTGGACGTTTTAAGCGGTGGTGAACTGCAACGGGTTGCGGTTGCCGCGGCGTTGAGCCGTGAAGCTGACGTTTACCTGTTTGATGAACCCTCAAGCTACCTTGACGTTAAACAACGCCTTGTAGTTGCACGGGCAATACGCAGCTTAAAAGAGCAGCAGAAAACCATAATTGTCGCGGAGCACGACTTAGCAATTATCGATTATCTTTCTGACCAAATCTGCGTCTTTTACGGTGAACCAGGAGTTTACGGCGTTGTCTCCCATGTGCACGGCACCCGCACTGGCATAAACATTTACTTGCAAGGCTACATTCCAGATGAAAACATCATGTTCCGCAAGGAATCCATCATCTTCCAAGAGCGACCCCCAACCGCTGGCATGAACATCAGCGAAGTTTTGCTTAAATGGGACACTTTCGACAAAACCTTTGAAGGCTTCAAACTCACAGCTCAGCCAGGCGAAATCCGCCGAGGCGAAATCGTTGGCATTCTTGGTGCTAACGGCATCGGCAAAACCACGTTTGTAAAAATTCTTGCTGGCTTAGAAGAAACCGATGATAAACGCAAGCTAGGCGAGTTAACGGTTAGCTACAAGCCTCAGTACATTGCGCCCGATTACCCTGGCACAGTACAGGAACTGTTGATGAGTGTGGCTAAGGAAAACTTTACTTCAAGCTGGTACAAAACTGAAATTGCTCAGCCACTGAGGCTTCAAACGTTGATGGATAGAAACGTTATGGAGCTTAGCGGCGGTGAACTCCAGAAAGTCGCCATAGCCGCTTGTTTAAGCCGCAAAACCGACCTTTTCCTGCTTGACGAGCCAAGCGCGTACTTGGACGTTGAAGAACGCTTGAACATGGCAAAAACCCTGCGACGCGTTGTTGAAGCGCATGGCATCCCCGCTTTTGTTGTCGAGCACGACGTTGTCACCCAAGACTTCATTGCAGACCGCTTAATGGTCTTCAACGGTCAACCAGGAGAAACGGGCACTGCAAACACGCCAACAACGCTGCGTCAGGGCATGAACACGTTCCTTAAAGAAATGAACATCACCTTCCGCCGTGACCCAACAACCCGTCGTCCACGCGTGAACAAGGAAGGCTCACAGATGGATGAATTCCAGAAAGGCATTGGCGAGTACTACTACACTATTATCGTGAAGACAGAGGAAGATAAGAAAGAGGAAAAAGACGCAAAGAAGAAAAAGCGTTAACAAAACTTGCCGTTGCCCATGAAGTCTGTCAGGGTCAAGTTTTCAGATGGCCAATCTGCAACGCCCAGCATGAAGGACGGATGCTTTTCTAAGGCTATATCGCTGGTGTAGAGTGTTTTGCTGAAGGCAAAAACAATGTTTGCTTTGGCTAAGCTTATTTCCTGCAGCTTCTCGCTTCGGCTGGTTTTGTGATGGGGCAGATATGTGGCTACTATGATTACTTGGTGTGTTTTTGCGAAGCTTGAGAGGTAGTTTAGGATTTGACTGTAGACTTTTTCTGCTTCTTCATCTGTTATGTTTTCGTCTAAGAACAAGTTTGTAATGTCAGAGATTATTACGAGTTTGGCATTGGATTTTTTTATGGTTTCTTCAAGTTTCTTCATTAGTAATTTGGTTAGTTGGTAAGCTGTGGAAGCTGAATAATTAATGATTTTATCTAGCGCTTCTTGAGGGTTTATCTGGTGAAGTTGGGCTTGCCGCGTTATTTTGTGTAGCCCAAACGTTGCGCCACCATCAATGAATACTACGTTGCTATCTAAACCGCCAAGCTTGCTTGGCAATTGGGCTCTAACGCATAAACGTGAGGTAAAAGAGACCATTGACTGTGAACCATAGAGAACTGCGAAGTCGCCTGTAGTAAAGCCTGAGAAAAGCTGGTCAACGCT
>CAYMLF010000210.1:0-3779 GCA_964391275.1 uncultured Candidatus Bathyarchaeia archaeon | reverse complement strand
GAAGCGTCGCTTCCACAAAGACACTTACCCCGGCACGCCTTGGAACATGGGCGACTTTATTCTGTGGCACGGCTGCAGGGAAAGCGACGTCTGCTATAAAACCCCGATTGGCACGGGCAGGCCAGCATGGAACATTCAAGACGCCGCGATTGTAACCAAGCATCTTGGCTTTAGCATAGACGTTGCCTGCGGCGGAATAGACAACTTGGTGCGGCACCACGATTACACACTGGCAATATCTGAGGCTGTTTCAAAAAGCCAGTTTTCACGTTACTGGCTGCATGGCGCCCACTTGTACGTTGACGGCAAAAAAATGTCCAAAAGCCAAGGCAACGTGTACTACCCCCGTGACCTCAAAGCGAAGGGTTTTAGCGGTCAGCAAATCCGCTTCTGCCTGATTTACGGTCACTACAGAAAGACGCTAAACTTCACTTTTGAACGATTAACAGAAACCAGCATGAAACTTGAAGCATTCAAAGAGATGGTTAAGGACCTGCAAAAGGCAAATTCAAGCGTCTCGCACCAAAAAGCAGGGGCGCTTTTACAGTGCATAACCGCAGGGTTTGAGGAAGCGATGAACAGCGATTTAAACGTGAAAGAAGCTTTCGACAAACTGTATGAAACAGTAAGCCAGCTGCATGCAATAAAAAAAGAAATAAGCAAGAAAAATTTAGAAGAAATAATTGGGAACCTGCAAAAAGTCGACAGCGTTCTGCAATGCATTTTTTAAGCGGCGCATTTTACTGGGCTAACTCGCCAACGTATTTGACTCTGTCAAAGTTTTCTTCCCTGTGCGGTGCCATCTCCAATTCTTCAGTCAAGTCCTTGCCTGCCACATGCATACCCATGTGTTCCCCGTCCAGCCACATCGCACTGTCAGTAACCTCATACACTTTGCCCTTATACGCAAAGTAAGCGGGCTTGCCGTTTTTGCCGTTGTTTTCTTCCAGTTCCTGTTTTGATATCTTTTTTTGTTCAGCCAAAAAACTGCACCTTCCACCTAAAAGTGAATGCGTAAGAGTGCTTTAAAGGTTAAGGCTTGCAGCTAGTTTCGAAGAGTCGGCACCGCACTTGTTGAGTAAGCAGCTACAACATGGATACTGCCGATTCCTGTACTCAAATTCAAGCTTATGTTGCTCTCAGAAGGATAATTATTGGAACTCAAAGGCGACTGATTACCCGAAAAATTATGTAAATCCGTAGTTACCTGACCTATGCCAGCGTCAGATTCAATCCTTGCACCAACTTCCCCATCGATAAGCAAACGGTTCAGATTAACATCGCCAGTGCCAGTGTGCGCGTTGACTTGAACGTTACCGTTAAGCTGACCAGGCTGGTTAACATTCATATTCACTGACCCAGTTCCTGAACCCAAATCAAACGTTACGTTACCGTTGACATGTGCATGATCCATCTTGAACCATACGGTTCCAGTGGCTGTTTTAAGTGCAATGTCACCGTTGACGACAGCGTCCTTGTTTACGTTTAACCGTGTATTGCCCACGGCGGTTTCAAGCCTAAGCGAGTCAATTTTTGCCTGCGAATCCGCATTCATCTTCACCTCGCCAACGTCAGAACGCACGTTCAAAATCAAATCCAACGTGGGGTTAACGTAAATGTTACAGACAACCTTCATATTGCCAGCGAAAGGTGCACTATCAGTTGTTAATCTTGCAGTAACCATTTCACCATCAGCCACAGTGCTGTTTTCCACCGTAAACTTGGGCTCATTTGAACGAAAAACGTTTGTACTCCCACTAGCGGAAACATCCATAACCACAGTTGCATCGGTCAAGTTAGTGAAAACGTTGATTTCGCCAATGTCAGCGTGGAAATCAAGGTTTAAACGGTTAACGTTGGGCTGATTAATCTGGCTAGAATCCTCAAAATCCACAGGCACCAACGGCGCCGAAAGCACGATAGCTATAATCAACGCTGAAACAGCCACCACAATAATAATTATAATTGGAATGAAAAACGGGTTTCTCCGCAACGGGGCTGGCTCAGACCTGAACGGGGCAGGTGCGGGTTGAGCAAGTGCTTCTGTAGGCGGCTGCATAACTACTGAGGTTCCGCAGCGGTAACAGTATTTTGCGTCGTCGTCAAGCTTAGCTCCGCATCTTCGACAGTAAGGCATAACTTCTAAACCTGATTCACTGGGTATACAAGAAAACACATTTAAGTGTTATCAAACGTTCACCCGCTTTTCAATTAAACACATGCTTGCTGGCACAACACAATTTTAATAAGGCTGGCACTAAACGATTTGTTGGAGATACCAGTTTGCCAGAAAAAGTTTTAGTTACCTCGGCTTGGCCATACATTAACGTGACACCACACCTAGGCAATTTAGTCGGTTCCGTCCTATCCGCCGATGTCACTGCACGATATTACCGCCTAAAAGGCGACGACGTCCTGTTTGTCAGCGGCTCAGACACGCACGGCACACCAATCGAAGTTGAAGCCATAAAACAAGGTATAACCCCAAAAGCGTTAACTGACCGCAACCACGCCAAAGTCGCCGACTTATTTAGCCGATGGAAAATTTCCTTTGACAACTACACCAGCACCGAGAGCCCAGTACACAAGGAATTCGTGCAAAAAACGCTTTTGCAGATTCAGAAAAACGGCTTCATCTTTGAGCAAGAAACTCAGATGCTCTACTGTGAGCATGACCAGCGGTTTTTGCCTGACCGTTTCGTTGAAGGCAAATGTCCCTACTGTGGCTGCGAGAAAGCCCGCGGCGACCAATGCGACGTCTGCGGCAAGCTCTTGGAGCCAACGTTGCTGGTTGAGCCGTACTGCGTCATATGCAAAAACAAGCCCGTAGTGAAAACCACTAAGCACTGGTATATTGACCTCTCCAAACTCTCCGAGCCCTTAACAGAATACCTTAAGGCTAACCAGCAACTGCCATCCAACGTTAAAAGCTTCAGCTTGAACTGGATTAAAGAGGGCTTAAAACCGCGAGCTGTTACCCGCGACGTTGAATGGGGCATTCCCGCACCGTTTGAGGGCGCAGAGGGTAAGACGATTTATGTTTGGGTTGAAGCCGTCCTCGGCTACGTTTCCGCGACTATCGAGCAGTGCCAGCGTTCGGGGCAGCCTGAGAAATGGCGTCAATTCTGGCTAGACAACCAAGCTAAAACGCTGTATTTTGTGGGAAAAGATAACATCCCATTCCACACAATCATATTGCCAGCCCTGCTTTTAGCGTCTGGTCAAGGCTACAACTTGCCATGGAACGTTTCAGCCACCGAATTTTTACAGTTCCGCGGGCAGAAAGCCTCAAAAAGCCAACGCGTCGGCATCTGGATAGACGAAGCCTTGGAAATGTTCCCAGTGGATTACTGGCGCTTCTTTTTAATCGCTACACGCCCTGAAAGTAAAGACACAAACTTCACATGGAGCGCTTTCAGCGACAAAATCAACGCTGACCTCAACGACACCTTTGGCAACTTCATACACCGCACGCTATCATTCATAACCAGCAAGTTTGAAGGGCAAATTCCAGCGCCAACCAAACTAGACCAAGACGACCAAGCAGTCCTTGACACCATCAAACAAAAAGTTGAACAAGCAGCCAAAGAATTTGAAGCAGGCTGGCTACAATCCGCAACAAACACTCTAATCAGCATAAGCCGCACAGGCAACCAATACCTCAACACCAAAGAGCCATGGAACCTTATGAAGACGGACAAGGAAAAAGCTGGAACCATCTTTTACGTTGCCGCCCAAGCCGTTAAAGCCGCCACTGTGGTTTCTGCACCGTTTATGCC
>CAYMLF010000209.1:2215-3786 GCA_964391275.1 uncultured Candidatus Bathyarchaeia archaeon | reverse complement strand
CAATGCGACCTTGTGTGTGCTGTGGTGGTAGGTGAAGTGCAAAAGCCATGAATCATCCTCAGAAGTGACTGAGTAATCGATTTCTTGATTGCCCAAGTAGACTTTTAGGCTTGAAGCGTTGCTGACAAGCGATTTTGGAATGTAAGCGTCAACGTATCCTTCTGTGCCGTCTTCTCCTGAAACGCTAAAGCTGAGTTCACTGCTGCTGGAGTTGAAGAAGAGTTCTGACAGTGTAGAGCTGGAAGAAACTGAAAACAGGTTATCTTCTTGGCTGTTGACCTGCGTGATTCCAAGATTCACTATGGTTTTTGTTGCGCAGTAGAGGCTGTTGCCTTCATACATGGCTTTAAGCAGGAGGTTGCCTGTTGCTGAAGGAAGCCATAACGCGGAGAATCCTCCATCCTCGTTAGTGTTTACGAAGGTTAACTCGTTCCATTTTTCTCCACCGCTTAAACTGTAATAGAGTCGAACTGGTTCGCCAGCTAAGCCTGTGCCGTTACCTGACAAGTAGCCTTTGATGTCTACGTTAATACGTGATTGAGTAATGCAGCTTGAGCAGGTCATGTTAAGGGAAGCCGTCATTTTCGGCGTTGGCGTTGGTGAGGGAGTCGGGGTTGGGATTGGTTGAGTGTTATTGCCTGAAGCGTTTGGTGCGCCGTTACCAGCTACGATTGTGAGGTATACGCCGTTTAATACCAGTTTGTCCACGTACAAGGGCTGGTCTAATCCATCAGGCTGCACCGTTTCGTATTCAAGGCAAACTCCAACATAGTCAACTTTTGCGTTTCCGTAACTGTTTTTCCAAGCCTCAAGAGATATCCAGTTATCTCCGTAGCTAGTCAGTTCATAATCTGATTCTGTCCAGTTTTTTCCACCGCTGGTGCTCTTCCATGAACCAGTGCCTGTGCTTAGACATTGACTCAGCAGGATACTGTCGATTGCTGAATCGTTGTCTTTGTCAAGTGTGATGAAGAATCTTGGCAAGGCTGTGGTGTAGGCGGTGTAGATGGAGAAGGATTCTATGTCGTTTAATGTTTTGTTGATTTGGTGGGCTGCGTAAGCGTTTGAGTTTTGACTTGCGTTTTGGGGGATAACTAGTTTAGCGGAGATGGAGGCTGTGTGGGTTTTTTCATCTGTAAAGGTTGCTTGTCCATCGCCTCTTGTGTCTAGAAATACTGTTACTGTTGTTGGATTTGGGCTTGGTGAAGGGTTGGGGGCGGAGACGCTTAGTATACTGCTCAGGATTAGGGCTAAAGTGAAGAACATGATAGCGACTGATGCTTTTTTCATTGCTTTTTCCTCGATGAGCAAGGGCTTTTGGCGTCTTTTAAAGTGATCGTTAACTTGGCTGTTTTGAAGTCTTGTAAAACAAACTAACGGTTGAACACTAATTAAAGAAACGATTGAAAAGCAGTTGTGTAAAGTGGCTTTAGCTCTTTTGCGTTTTTTTTCTATAGCCCCCCTTATATATAGACTCAGCATCTGTGAGGTGAGTAATTACGAGATTATGCAATTGCTCAAACAGGGTTTGTAGAGTTAAGTGCTCGTTGAATAATGAGTTGTTTTTTTCG
>CAYMLF010000209.1:0-2115 GCA_964391275.1 uncultured Candidatus Bathyarchaeia archaeon | reverse complement strand
CGTTTCTTGTTTTAATGTTATTTCTCCCCTGCACCCTTCAAGCTTCGTTAGTTGATGCCCAATCAGCCCTCTCAATTTGTATTCAACAAGACGGCATCGTTACTCCATCAACCGCACCGATCCAACAAATTGGCGACACATACCAGCTAACAGCAGATATCAACAACCCACTGACAATCGAGAAAAACAACATCGTGCTTGACGGTCAAGGGTTTACCATGCAAGGTTCAGGAACCATAAATAATCAAGCTGCTATCAGCTTAAAATGCACCGGTGTAACCGTACAGAACTTTCGTGTTATAGGTTGGCAAGTGGGCGTTCTAGGCGTTTACGATGGTAATGCAATCATAGACAACGACCTTTTAGGTAACGTTTACGATGTAGCAATTTACGCAAGCAACTACCAAGTCGAGAGAAACCGTGTTGGTCCAGAAAGAGTCGTGGGCAACAATAACGTTTTTTCTGCAAACAAGATAGTTCTGGGCGGTTATGTGTCAGGGTTCTGGATTAGCAATAGCTCAGGAACTATCATAGAAGCCAACAACATTACTTTAGCACAGCAAACCACTACATTCGTAAGCACTGACAACAGCGACTTCAAAGTTTACCACAACAACTTTCTCAACATTGAAGAAAACACAGGCGGCGCGTTTTTATTAATACTTAGCTATCCAGAGCCTACCACTGACAAATCGCCTTATTGGGATAATGGTTACCCTTCAGGTGGAAACTACTGGAGCGACTACATAAGCAGGTATCCGAATGCAACTGAAATTGGCAATTCAGGAATAGGCGACACCACATACATTAACAGTTTAGCTTCAAGTGTAGTGGACAGGTATCCGCTCATGACACCATACGATGCCTCTAAACCTACGGTAACTGCCCAGCCTACTCCAAAACAAACAGAAAACGTGACACCGACACCTTCGATTCCAGAAATCTCAGCTACCGTTGCTTTTATACTGACAATAGCTGTCATAGCAATGGTATTGCTGGTTAAAAGCAAGAGTTTTCTGTTTAAGGGCAGAATAGAAATCTGCTCGGACCATTAAAGGCTTGTTTGCTCTCACAGTAGACCCCCTCCTCTATATAAAGCGGTTTTGTTGACCTGTTTTTGTGGTTGAGAGATAGATGTTGTTTTAAAGTGTTTGTGGCATGCATTGGTATACACGCAATGCTTATGTGGTTTGGCTTCTTTATGGTGGTAATTTCTTATTGTTTGAAATAGCTTCTGCGCTTTAGAGTGGACTCTTGGACAGGTTTGTTTGAGAAATAACAGAAGTAGATTCGTAATATGATTAAAGTCTATAGACGAATAGTTTCAGTAATTCTGTTAACGGTTTTCCTAAGTTCTATCGGCGCGGTGAACGTTCAAAACCCATCTGGCAACCCAGACAACCTTTTTCCAAAAAATCCATCTTTAAACGCTGACTACACAGTAAAAACCAACGGCTCTACCTGTTGGGCTGTCCAACCCGATGGCAACATTTCCTTTCAATCACCAGATGCAAGCTACGTCATAAACAGTTGCCTCTCCCAACTTGCTGCCACAAGCGGCGGCACATTATACATTGACAAGGCAGAATACCTGATTACCTCAAAAATTGTAATCCCCCAATCCATAAAAACAAACAGTGGAGAAAGAGCCTACATCGAGATAGCCTCCAACCGCGCTGTACTAAAAATTGACAAAAAACTAGGCGAAAACGCTATTGAACTAGTCGCTTCTGCTCCTCACTACAGCCTTAAAATCAGCGGATTATCGGTGTTTTGTCACTCAAAAATTCCCAGTTACTACGCGCTTAACGTTGAAAATGCAATGTATGTTTTCTTGCAAGATATTGAACTGGGTTGGGAAGGACTCTGCATAAAAAACACTGATTCCATTTGGATAGACAACTTGTATGCCGTTGACTGTGCTGGTGAAGGCTTAAAACTGGATAATGTGGGTTACTGTTGGGCTAGTGACTTTTTTGCGGATAACTGTGGCGGCTGGGGCGGTTTTGCAGGGTACAATGCTGTTTTGCTTAAGGAGTCTACTCGGCTGTTTTTTTCAGACTTTAACGTTTTTGGGGAAAAAGGGTTGTATGGCGGTCAAGAAAACGGAATCTA
>CAYMLF010000208.1:0-3794 GCA_964391275.1 uncultured Candidatus Bathyarchaeia archaeon | reverse complement strand
TAGTCTTGCCCGTATTCGCCTGTCTTAATCTTATCCACAAGCAACCCCACAAACTCAATAGGCCACACGTCATCACACACGTCACTGTTCAAAATGTGCTTCTTGTTATAAAACGAGATTAAATCGTTCTTAAGCAGCAAAATCAGCATAAACTTGTGACCGTACGTCTGCTTAAACAACGAGTACTTTGAAGACTGCTTAGCCGTCATGTCATAATGCGGCTCCAAAATAATTTTTCTACCATTAATCTCCTTATCCAAAATAAAATCAGGCGTATACTTGTCCCCGGGCAACGGAAAAGTAATGGTTTCATACCCATACGGAATATGCATACGCATCAGCATCCGCGCAGTTTCTTTTTCCCAACCGCTCTTGTAACGACTCAACTTCTGATAATACGCCTGAGGCTGCCCAGTCACCTTTTGAATCTGCTCAAAAAAATGCAGCCCCTCTTTAAGCGTGCTGCGATTCAAATTCTTGCGCTTAAGCCACCTGCCTAAAAGAAAGAAGGGGTAATCCACTTTTGCAGGGTCATGAAGAAAAATGCGCTTTGCATAATCAGTGATTCGCACCTGCGCCTTCAACGCCGCACCCTCATCCTTCCAAATATACGGCGCCGTAGCATTAATCAAACCTAAACTAATCGCCACATTCGCATTCTCCCGCGTCAACGGCACCAGCAAATCCGCAGGCGAAAAATGCCTAAAAACCTCAAGATCAGGCTCAGAACGCACCATCCAACGCATATACGTCCACGCCTTATCCTTAAACGGACCCTTCATCCGCTCCACATTCGCTGAGAGCTCCTCAACAAAATCTTTGGGCTTAGCAAACCGCTGCGAGTAACGAATCAAATCCTTATCAGCCTTAAACTTCACAAAACGGTTAACCGACACCAAAGACTCGGGAATCGTGTCTTTACGTGGACCAAGATAACCGTACAAATCAAACTTTACAATCTCCTCCTCAAACAAATGCGGCTTAGTAATTTCAAAAAGCCGGTTCATCCCAAACTTTTCATGCAGCTTAATCAGCAAGTTCCGAGCGTTCTCAGAAAAACCCACCGCTTGATCATCAAGAATCGAAGCTGCAAGCAAAAAATAATGCGCTGCCTTCTTGCGGTCTTCATAATCCTTCGAGTAAGGATTAAACAGCAAACGCGGACTCATCCGCCTGTCCCACTGGATATCGGCGACGTTCACGTTGTTCCTTACAAACTTTGCCAGTAAGGAATGTAGGTCATCAGTCGCCATCAAGTATTGCCTCTTAATATAATCTTACAATCATCGCTTTAATAATTAACTGCTAACCCAAAACCCCCCAGAACCCGCCAGATTCCAGCAAAACCTCCAACCCGCAAGCCAAAAACCGCCGCCTCTCCACCTTCAAAACAAACAATCTTTTGATTAACTAAACACAAGCCGATGCAGACAAAAACAGCAAAAACGGTTATTAACCTGAAAGAGGGTTACGCATAGACATAGAGTAACAAAAAGGGAAATTGAGATGTCACTTTCCATAACAGCAGCACCAATCGCAACACTCATCATCATGGCAGTAGCCCTAGTAATCGCCCTATTAAACACTGCAATAAACCGCGCACTCATCGGCTACTTCGTCGGCTGGGACAAATACCGAGCCATACAAAAAGAAATGGCTGAATTCCGCTCCGAAAGCATGGCAGCCGCACGCTCCAACGACAAAAAACAAATGGAAAAAATACGCAAACGCCAATCCCAAATCAACGCCATGCAAGCCCAAACGATGAAACCCCAAATGCTGCAAATGGGCATCTCATTCCTCTACATCATCGTCTGGTGGTTCTTTTTAATCCCAGTCTTCGGCAACCTACCCGACGGCTCACCAAACTACATAGCATACATACCCGGCTTCGGACCCGTCACAGTTCTCTACTGGTACCCCATCGCATCATTCTTCCTAGGACTGCTAATCCAACGCTTAATCGGCATAATGCCCATCGAGTAACCCCCTGAGGTAACGCCATGACAAAAAACAACACCTGCCAATGCGTTACCAACAAACCCATAGTCATCTGCATCTCAGGCATGGCAGGCACAGGAAAAAGCACACTCTCAAAAAAAATCGCTAAACGCTACAATCTGCATTGCTACTCGGGCGGCGACGCCCTAAAAGACTTAGCAAAAGACGAAGGCTACGAAATAACCGAAGAGGGCTGGTGGGAAACCCTTGAAGGACTAAAATTTCTGGAGAAAAGAGTAAAAGACCCACAGTTTGACAAGGCAGTAGACGGCAAACTTCTCGAACACGCCAACGAGGGCAACGTGGTTTTAGACAGCTGGACCATGCCTTGGCTGCTAAACGACGGCTTCAAAATCTGGCTTATGGCATCCCTCGACAAACGGGCTGCACGCGTGGCGGTTAGAGACAAAATGACTGTTGAAGAAGCTCACGCTGTGCTTAAGGAGAAGGAAGCTCAAACCAAAGCCATCTACAAAAACCTTTACGGCTTTAGCCTCGACGAGGATTATACGCCGTTTGATTTTATACTGGACACGGACAATTTAACCGCCGACCAAGTTTACGAGGTTCTCTGCAAAGTCATCGACAACGTAGTTTTCGCTTGCCATGCAATAAAATAACCAAAACTAGCTCTTTTAATATATTATTTTTCTAAAAATTTAAAAATCAAACGCTAAATATCTACTCTTAACCAAGTTTTAAAAAAGCGTAGGGAAGGGAGAAAGAAAAAAGTGAAAATCAGAAACGTCTTAGCAGCTACTCTCTTTATCGAAATCGCAGTGGTCTGCCTGTTTTTCGCCTACAGGTATGTGAATATTCAATCAACCATAGCGCTGATGCTCTTCAACGGCTTATTCATCACCATAATCTTCCAGCTAAACGGCTCTTTTGCCAAAAAAACCTGTCTCTTAGCCCTCGGAAACGTTCTTGGAGCCTTCTGGAACTACCTTTTCTTCCAACTAATAAACTCAGGAGAACAACATTTCGGCAGAGTATTCATGGTTTTTTACGCGCTAATCTTTCCCTTCGTTAACGTCGCATGGGTAGTGCCGTTTTGGTCATTAAGCATCAGCTTTTTAACGCCAAACACTGAACCTCAGGGTAAACTATGATAATCGCTTTGCTACAGGGTTTTTTTGGATTCTGCGCCATCATAATAACCGCATACCTTGTTCGACACTACATCTTCACATTAACAGTTCTGAAAAAATCAAAAAACAAAAAAACACAAACCGCCCCGCTTAACGCTTCATGTAATCCGACCGTTTCGATTCTAATTCCTGCCCACAACGAAGAACACGTGATTGAAAAGATACTGCAGCAAATGAGTCAATTGACATATCCCAAAGACAAATTGGAAGTCATCATGATAGACGACGCCTCCAGTGACAAGACAGGTCAAATAGCAGATGAGTACTCCAAGCGTTACAACTTCATTAAGGTGCTACATCGGGACAAGAAAATAGGCGGCAAAGGAAAACCTGCTGCTTTGAATGCAGGTTTGAAAATGTCAAAAGGAGACATTTTTCTTATTTTTGATGCTGATTACCTTCCGGAAATAGAAATTGTGGAAAAACTTGTAAGCCCATTTTCCAATCCACAAGTTGGTGCAGTGCAGGGACGACCAGTAGTGTTAAATGAACCTGAAAATATTCTGACGCGGATGATTGCCTTAGAACGCATAAGCGGCTATAGAGTTGACCAAGAAGCAAGGAACAGCTTAGGTCTTATCCCGCAATTTGGGGGCACAGTGGGCGGTTTTAGACATAGCGTTTTAGATGAAGTCGGCGGAT
>CAYMLF010000207.1:0-3806 GCA_964391275.1 uncultured Candidatus Bathyarchaeia archaeon | reverse complement strand
AACCGCGAAATGACCGTTGACCAATGCCCACCACTGCTAAAGAAAGAACACGAGAAAGCATACAACCAACTAAAAGAACTGCTAAAACCTGCAGTCAAAGAAGTCATAGTCGGCGTTGGAGACAAAGCAAAGAAAATCGGCGGCAAACTAGTCATGTACCGCCATGAATTCACTTACACAAACCCAACAGCTATCGCTATTGACGTAACAGACGAAATGTCAGACGAAGAAGTTCAAACCCGCATAAAGAAGACTGAAAACTTTAGCTTCGAATACATCGGCTACACACTAAAACTTGACATGATTGCAATCCGCTCAACAAGCGGTGACGCAGAAAAATTCAAAGCGTGCGTCAAGAAAGTTGCAGACGCAACCCAGCTGCCCATGATTCTCTGCGCGTTGAACCCAACGGTTCTTGAAGCAGGATTAATGGCGGCACCCAAAGCTCGACCACTACTGTATGCTGCAACTAAAGAAAACTGGAAAGACATGGCAGAACTAGCCTTAATGTACAATTGCCCAATAGTCGCTTCAGCACCAAATGACTTAGACACGTTAGTGTCCCTTGCAAAGACCTTGATGAATTATGGCGTTAAAGACGTAGTTCTTGACCCTGGAACATTCATCAACGAAGGCTTACCAGACACAATCAACAACTTCACTATGTTGCGTCGAGCAGCAACTAAAGGCGGCGAAGAACTAGCAGGTTTACCCTTGCTTGGCGTCCCAATGGTTGCTTGGCAAGACAAGGGCGAAACAGCAGAGGACTTAATCAAGTGGCGTGAAGCATACGTGGCTTCGATGCTTGTAGTCCGATACGCAGACGTCTTAGTTATGCATGGAAACGACGGTTGGTCACTACTTCCAACAGCAGTTCTGCGCCAAAACATTTACACTGACCCACGCAAACCAGTCGCAGTCGCACCAGGCCTCAAAGTCTATGGAACACCAGACGAGAATTCACCAGTGTTCTTCACATCAAACTTCGCCTTAACCTACTATACAGTCGCATCAGACATTGAAAGTAACAAACTCAACGCATACCTAATCGTCGTCGAAACTGAAGGTTCAGCCATCGACAGCGGAGTAGCCGGACGCAAACTGACAGCGGAACGCGTTGCAGACGCAATCAAAGCCAGCGGCGTGGAAAACAAAGTTAAGCACCGCAAAATCATCATTCCAGGCAAAGCTTCACGTATCAGCGGCGAAATCGAAGAACTCAGCGGCTGGAAAGTCCAGGTTGGTCCAAGAGACAGCAGCGAGATACCCAAGTATCTAATTGAGAAATGGCAACCATAAGCCATCTCTTTCCCTTTTATTAGTTTTTGCAAGTTTGCTTCTTTTTAAGCCAGAATTTTAGATTTTTTCACAATACATTTAAGCCTACACATTGTTTAGATTAGACTGTTTGGTGATTGACATGGAAGATTTGCTTGGCAGGATAACTGTAGACCCTGGTGTTCTCGTTGGAAAACCCGTTATCCGAGGAACCCGAATTCCAGTGTACCTTATCGTTGAACTTGTGGCCAACGGCATGACAGCTAAAGAAATACTTAAAGAATACCCGCGGCTGAAAGAAGAAGACGTCAAAGCGGCGCTACTTTACGCTTCCAAACTTGTAGAAAACGAAGTTACAGTCGCGCTCTAAAGAAGACAGGGTTAAATGTCACAATCAATTATAGTGGATGAAAATATCCCTGATAGCGTCGCTAAATACATAGAAACGAGAGGTTTTAAGACTTATAGGATATCGGAGGGTTTTCTGAAAAGCGCCAGAGATTCAGTTATTGCTGAATTTGCAGCCAAGAAAGGATTGCAGGTGTTGACCCTAGATTCTGACTTTGCCAAATTATATCATAATATTTTCAGGGGCAAAATCACTGTTCTACTTATTAAAGCAAACCCGCCAAACGCTGAAAACATAATAAGCGTTCTTGATATAGCCTTAAACAAAATAAAAAGTGCAGAAATCCAAAACAAGCTCTTGATAATAACAAAAACGAGGATAAGAATAATATCGTAATTTAACAAGCACTTCTACCAGAACTCAGCGGCTGGAAAGTCCAGGTCGGTCCAAGAGAAGAGCGAGATACCCAAATATCTAATTGAGAAATGGCAACCATAAGCCATCTTTAATTTTATTTTTGTTCAATATTCTGATTGTGCTACCTTTTTTGCTACTTCGGTGGATTCTTTACTAAATGCCTATTTACTCGTTGCTGCGCCATCTGAGTGTCCATTGTGCCATGTCGTCTAAGATGGGTGTTAATTCCTGCCCTTTTCCTGTAAGCGAATACTGGATTAAAACGGGTGTTTCTGCGAGGACCTCTTTTTTTATAACTCCGCATTTTGTGAGTTCTTTCAGTTTTGCTGATAATGTCTTTGAACTAATCGGTTTAAGTGCTCTCAGGAACTCGTTAAATCTGACTGGCTTTTTTTGTAGGTGTAGCTCTTTTATTATTTGCAGGCTCCATACGTTGCCCACTAGTCGTATTGCTTCCTCATAGGGGCATTTTCCGTTTGGGCAGGGTTTCTTCATCGCTTTCATCTAGGTAACTTGCTTTCCCTAGCTTCAGCTTATCTTTATATGCTTTTTTAAATAAAGTTAATGTCGCCTGTAAATCAGGTAACCAAAAAACCTAGTAGTGATATAAAATGGAATGGAATCGGCAAACAAGATTTCGTTAGTTTCTTCAAGGAAAACCCAGTCTGCTATCTGGCAACAGCAGACAATGGCAAGCCCTCTGTACGTCCAGTACAGCTCATGTTTGAAAGCGAAGGAAAACTGTACTTCTGTACCGCAAACACAAAGAACATGTATAAACAGATGAAAACCGCCCCATTTGTGGAGCTAGCGGCTTCGTCAAAGGATTACGTTACAACGCTGCGAATCAACGGCGAAGTAAAATTCAGCAATGACTTTTCCATAAAAGAACGGGTAATAAAGGAAAATGCTCTCGTGCGGTCCATATACAAGACCCCTGACAACCCAGTATTCGAGATTTTCTACATTGAACACGGCAACGCTACATTCCAATACATCAACGGGCAACCAGCAAAAGTTACCATGTTCTAAACGGTGTCTCCTGTCTGCTTGTGCCTAACTGCACAACCAGCCTGCAACCCAAACCGCATCCTGAACCAAAAAAACACTGCTTTGCGCCAATGTGTCGGTTGTGGTTGTGCTAAGCAACTTTTCCCGCACAACTTTTAAAGAAAAGCAGAAAGCAAGCCTAGACTTAAAGCCAAACACGCCAGCGCCCTAAATAGAATTTATAGATAAGGGTTATAATCTGGCTGGTCGCTATTGTAAAATGGGAGCAAAACATTATGGAGAAGCGTCATGAATGGTTTGTGCAACGCCGCAAAACCAGCGGTTTAGATCTTGCCCACGAACAAATAATCAAAGCTTTTGATACAGTAACTTTACTGCATAAAGCAACTAAACGTTTCTCTGAGGGAAACATGAAAGAAGCCGAAAGCTGCATCCAATCCCTCTATGAAATCGAAAAAGGCGTTGATGAACTTCGCACAAAAGTCTTTGTGGAGCTATCAACGGGAGCAACGTTGCTGGCGGATTACCGCGAAGACCTTTTGCACCTTGTTAAACGTGCTGACACTTTAGCGGATCATACTAAAGATGCTGCAAGATGCCTTGAAATGCTGTATGAAGCAAATATTCCTAAAGAATTATGTGAGAAAACGGTTTTGATGTCTGGCGAACTTGCTAATATGGTTGGTGTACTTGGAAGCAGTGTTGAGAAAATGTCTTCAAACCCAAATCAAGCGGTGAATGAGGCAAAGCG
>CAYMLF010000206.1:0-3814 GCA_964391275.1 uncultured Candidatus Bathyarchaeia archaeon | reverse complement strand
CAACACTTGTTGAGACTATATATAAGGGGGGTTAGAGAAAAAATCACAGCTATCCTTGAGCTTATCTGCTGAAAGATGCCTGCTAAATAGACAGGAACAACTGGAAAACCTCAAATACCCTGCCAATAATTTGAGCAAAAAAAGGCTAATTAACGTCAAAATATGTATTTCGCGTCTTAATCGATGATTTGCTTTTATAGGAAAGGTTTTTAGTTTAGTTATTATATGAGACTGTGAAAAGTGTAGAAGTATAAAGTGAGGTTAACGTTATGTCTGTGTTTGCAGCACCAGGAGCATATGACCGCGCAATTACTGTTTTCTCCCCTGACGGCAGACTTTTCCAAGTCGAATACGCCATGGAGTTAGTGAATCGTGGAGCAACCATCTTAGGCATTCAAACTGCAGAAGGACTTGTACTTGGTTCAGAAGAAAACATTGAAGTCCTTGAAGAAGCAGGATATTCATGGAAGATTTTCAAGGTTGACGACCACATTGGAGCAGCAATTGTAGGTTTAAGTTCCGATGCACGAATATTAATTGATCAAGCAAGAATTTACGCTCAAAGCAACAAATTAACTTACGATGAACCCATTGATGTAGAAGTTGTGACCAAACGAATCTGCGACATTCAACAAATGTACACCCAGCATGCTGGTGTTAGACCCTTTGGAGTATCCATAATCTTCGGAGGCGTTGACAAAACCGGTTCACGAGTTTTCGGGACACACCCAAGCGGAACATACAGAGGCTACAAAGCAACCGCGTTAGGCGCAGGAAGAGAAACCGTCATCAACATCCTTAAAGAAGAATACAAAGAAAACATGAATCTGGAAGACACCATAAAACTTGCAGTAAAATGCTTAATAAAAGCGTTAGAAGCAAGGCAGTTGCCACCGAGAATCAAAATAGCCGTCATACCAACCGCAACAAAGAAAATGGAAATGCTGTCCGACGAAAAAATAGACGACTACACTAAAGAGCTGGGTTCAAGTAAGTGACGTTGTAATGAGTGAAAAGTTCACCGTTGCACGCTTAACAAAAGAGAACGAGCATTTTGAAATCCTAGTAAAACCCCAAAAAGCACTAGATTACCGCAACGGCAAAATCTCGGGCATCACCGAGGCTTTAGCCGCTGAAATGATTTTTTCTGACGCAAATAAAGGCACCAAAGTTTCCGAAGAAATCATGCGTAAAGCTTTCAAAACAACTGACCCCTTAAAAATCGCAGATGAAATCCTAAAGAAAGGTACCTTGCAGTTAACAACCGAGCAAAGACGAAAAATGGTTGACGATAAACGAAGGCAAGTTATCGATTTCATCTCTCGCCAAGCAGTTGACCCAAAAACCAATCTGCCGCATCCACCGGCACGAATTGAAAACGCTATGGAGCAAATCCGCTACCCAATTGACCCTTACAAGTCGATTGACGAGCAAGCAAAAGATATAGTGAAGCTGCTTAGACCCATTCTGCCCTTAAAGGTTGAACAAATAGTTGTTGCCATAAAAGTGCCAGCTCAATACGCTTCAAGAGGCTATGGCACCATGAAATCTTTCGGCACTATAAAACGGGAAGAATGGCGCAGTGACGGTTCATGGTATGGGGAAATCGAAATGCCCGCTGGAGTTTATGCTTCGGTGCTAAACAAACTTGGCGACGTAACCAAAGGAAGTGGAGAAGCAAAAATAATATCTTAAAAAAAGGATAAAGGTGATTTGATCATGCCAACATTCTTTGAAAAAAAACAGCTTGTTACGCCTGGAGAATTGCTTGCTGAAGGCGACTATTTACCCGGCGAAAACACGTATACAGAAGAAAACAAAATATATGCTCAGCGAATTGGACTTGTAGATAGCGACAATAAGAAAGTAAACGTTGTTGCACTTAGAGCTTTTTATATGCCTAAAGTAGGAGACATAGTGATTGGAACCGTTACAGAAGTCGGATTTAACGGTTGGACAGTAAGTATAAAATCTCCTTACACAGCACTCCTTAGAGCATCAGACGTTTTAAGCAGACCCTTTAAACCACAAAATGATGAGTTATCACAAGTTTTAAGCCAAGGCGATTTAATTGTTGCAAAAATCGCTTCATTCGACAGAGCACACGACCCGCAACTTACCGTTGGAGAACCCGGATTAGGAAAAATCACACGTGGACAAATCCTTCACGTGGTGCCGACAAAGATTCCAAGAGTCATCGGCAGAAAGGGCTCCATGATTTCCATGATTAAACAGGAAACTGGTTGCCAAATAATCCTTGGGCTTAACGGTGTAATCTTAGTCACTGGAAAAACCCCAGAAGACGAAGAACTCGCTATAACGGCGATTAGAAAAATCGAGCAGGAATCCCACACAAGTGGACTAACTGACCGTATCACCCAGTTACTTAAAGAAAGTAAAGTTAAAGTGGAGGAATAATAGAATGAATGAAAAACCCGATAAATTGATTGATAAGAAAGGCATTAGATTGGATGGCCGTAAAGCGGACGAACTTCGACAAGTTAAACTTCAAGTAGGCGTTCTACCAAACGCTGATGGATCAGCATACGTTGAACACGGCAAAAACAAGATTTTAGCCGCAGCTTTTGGACCAAGAGAAATGCATCCTAAACATTTAGCGCAAGCAGACCGCATGGTACTGCGATGCCGCTACCACATGGCGCCATTCTCAGTTCCAGAACGCAAGTCACCAGCACCAAGCAGAAGAGAAGTTGAACTCTCAAAAGTAATCCGTGAATCTCTTGAGCCAGCATTGTTTTTGGAGCTTTATCCAAGAACAGGTGTAGACTTGTTTATTGAAGTCTTGCAGGCTGACGGTGGAACAAGATGTGCAAGCATAACTGCTGCTGCGTTGGCGATTGCTGATTCAGGTGTTCCAATGAGGGATTTAGTTGTTGCTTGTGCTGCAGGCAAGGTTGAAGACACAGTTGTTCTTGACCTTTATGATGCTGAAGACAAGCTTGGCGTTGCCGACGTTCCAGTCGCTTACATGCCATCATTGAACGCTGTCACGTTGCTTCAGATGGATGGAA
The DNA here is from genome assembly GCA_964391275.1 of uncultured Candidatus Bathyarchaeia archaeon. Taxonomy (GTDB): domain Archaea; phylum Thermoproteota; class Bathyarchaeia; order Bathyarchaeales; family Bathycorpusculaceae; genus Bathycorpusculum. The sequence goes on along the minus strand of CAYMLF010000206.1, from coordinate 782 downwards.
TCTTGACTCCTGATGAATTCCAGAAAGCCGTTGAAATGGCTATGGTTGGATGCAAGAAGATCTATGAGATGCAAAAGGAAGCGTTAAAGACAAAGTACATGGTTGTTAAGGAGGTAGAAGAGTAATGTCAACATTAGTTACACGCGTAAGACTAAAGCAGATAACCCAATTGATCGAGAAAGGTAAACGCTTAGATGAACGTGGCTTACTTGATTACCGAGACATCAAAATCGAGCAGGGCTTAATCGAGAAAGCAGAGGGTTCAGCAAAGGTTTTACTTGGAAAAACAGAGATTCTCGTCGGCGTTAAAGTTGAAACTGGCGAGCCATTTCCAGACACACCCAACGAGGGCGTTCAAACCGTTAACGCTGAGCTTGTTCCGTTGGCTCATCCAAACTTTGAGCCAGGTCCACCTGACGAAAACAGCATTGAACTTGCCAGAATTGTTGACCGTGGAATCCGTGAATCCCACGCGATTGACACAGAAAAACTGTGTATTGAGCCTGGTAAGAAAGTGTTTGTTGTCTTCATTGACGTGTACGTGCTTAACTATGACGGTAACTTGATTGATGCTTCAGCGTTAGCTGCTATGGCTGCGTTGCTCAACACGAAAATGCCTAACTACGAAATCAAAGACGGCGAATTAAAAATGAAGCAAGGCTACACACCGCTGCCAATGAAGAGTCACCCCATAACTGTTACCATCGGCAAAATCGGCAACACGTTGATTGTTGATCCGATTTTGGAGGAGGAGCAGGTTATGGAAGCTCGAATTACCATGG
>CAYMLF010000205.1:0-3824 GCA_964391275.1 uncultured Candidatus Bathyarchaeia archaeon | reverse complement strand
CAGCAAATCTCCCAACTCAATACGGTTGGCGGCAATAGAGACTAAGGTCTATTATAAAAACAAACCTGTAAGTTCACCTTGTACTAACTACATTTTAAATAAATTTTATTGTGAATGGGTTGGACACAATAAAAAAATTGAGGTATAAATTTGAAAATAATAAACCCAAAAATAACTGCAATCTTCATTGTCTGTCTATTAACAATATCTGCTATACCACTATTACTATCAACCCAACCAGCGCAAGCGCAACTTGCAGAAGAACAACCCATTGCAGGACCACTACAAGATGGAATAACAGCGGAACAAGTAGACACCGTAGCACACCTTAGCTTTAGGCCAAACCCAATAGGGGTTAACCAGATTTTCCTAGTTAACCTGTGGGTAACACCAGCACCAGGCGCAAACCGTTTCTACCCTGACTTCAAAATAACAATGACAAAACCTGACGGCGAAACCGAAGTTATAACAATGAATTCTTACGTTGCGGACGGGACAGCATGGTTCGAATGGATGCCAGACCAAGTTGGAACCTGGAAACTCAAAGTAGAGTTCCCTGGAGTCTATTATCCTGCAGGACGATACCTTGAAGGACAGGTAATAAATGCAACTAGCGGCGGCACAAACTACGCAGACCCAGTGTATTACAAGCCAAGCTCAACTGGCGAGCAAGAATTAACTGTACAAGAGGAAATGGTGTACTCATGGCCTGAAATGACCCTGCCAACTGACTACTGGACAAGACCAATAGCTCCAGAACTCAGAGAGTGGGCGCCAATCATGGGCAATTATCCATGGAGAGGTCCAGGCGGCGGCGCAATGTGGGATAAACTTTATCCTGACACAAACCCCCACTGGAGTCTTGGTCAAGATTTCACTCCATGGGTTCAAGCACCAGGCAGCGCACACATTGTATGGAAACGTGAATATGCCACAGCCGGACTTTTAGGCGGTGACGAAGGATCAAACAGCGTTTATTGGCCACTTAACACATGGGGAATTAAACCAAGCGTTATCTTTAACGGCAAAGCATACCAAACTGTTACTAAACCTAGCGAAACTGGCCCAAGCGGTGCAACCTACTGGCAATGCTATGACATACGCACAGGCGAAATTTTCTGGGAACGACCATTATACCCAGGTGAGTCAGCACCTAACTTAATCGAGTACGGAGTAGGCGCTCTACTAGTGCCGGGTGTTCAACCTAAGACTGAAACTCCCTACTTGCTATCCATAAGCAACGGTTATTTGCGAAAGTATGAACCAACATTTGGACACATGGTTCTAAACGTGTCTATCGCTCCGATGACAGGCAGCGGCGGAACATACTATGCAAACGGTTACGTCTTAGGCATACAAGACTTGGGTTCATCTGCAGGCGCTGAACGCTACAGACTAATTAACTGGACAACACAGGGAACCAACATAAACTTTGCACAACGCGTTATAAGCAACACTTCCTATGCACGCAACGCTTTACCTGGTGGAGCCACAACTGATTGGGGTGCAGGCGCTGGCGCAGTCGTTTCATCTGTTACTGCTGGTGGAGCTTATGAAGGTCAAACCGTGAGAAGCTACAATTTGCTTACTGGCGAGTTGCTTTGGGAGAAAACAATTGATGAACCACAATACAGCGGATCCGCAAACTTGGCAGACCACGGAAAAGTAGCTGTTCTTTCAGCTAATGGCTACTACTTATGCTATGACTTAAAGACAGGAAATCAAGTGTGGAAGACAGAGCAGTTTGACTATCCATGGGACTCTGGAGGATGGGGAACCTACTCCACAATGTCAGCTTACGGAAACATTTACTGGGTAGCTCAAACAGGCATTTACTGCATTGACTGGGAAACAGGCGAAATCGAATGGAAATTTGAAGGCTTAGCCGCGACACCTTTTGAAAGCCACTACACTGGCGAGAACGGAACAACTGTTGTGCCCTATCACGCACCAGGCATGGTTGCTGACGGCAAAATCCTCATCTACGATGCAAAGCACTCACCTGAAATGCCTTACTACCGAGGCTTAAGAACACGATGCATAAACGCAACTAGCGGCGAGGAAATCTGGAGCGTTGGCATTGCTGGAGCTGGACAACACGGACGAGACGCTAAACAATTGGCTGTTTCAGACGGCTACATGACCCTTGGCGCAAGAGACGGCTATATGTACGTCTTCGGCAAAGGCAAGAGCGCAACCACAATCATTGCACCTGACACTGCTGTTTCTGTGGGAACTAACTTGATGATTAAAGGTACTGTGCTTGACTTATCACCTGCTCAACCAGGCACTCCATGCGTTTCAAAGGAATCTATGGATTTGCAGATGGAATACTTGCACGTGCAGATGCCAATCGCTGGATTATGGAACAACCGAACAATGATGGGTGTTCCAGTTTCACTAGACGCTGTTGATCCTAACGGTAACAGTGTACACATTGGCGTAGTCACATCTGACGGCTACAGTGGAGCATTCGGACACGCTTGGGCTCCAGAAACACCTGGACAATACACTATCACTGCAACGTTCATGGGCGATGAATCATACAGCAGCTCGTTTGCAACAACCTTTGTTACTGTAAGCGAAGCACCAGAGGAAACCACGGCACCAACATTGACGCCGATATCTATGCCACCGTTTGAACTCTACACTATAGGTTCAGCCGTAGCAATTATAGTCGCTATAGCAATCGCAGTTCTACTGCTTAAAAAACGGCCATAAAAAACCACAACCTTTTCTTTTTTTCTTTTAAACAAACGTTTGTTTTGTTCGTTAAACGCTGCAAACGGTAGTGCAGTATTAAGTGTTTACAGTTTGCACTTCAAGATTGGCGTTACAAGGTTACTCTGCCTATTCTTCTAAACAGCAAATTAGCGATTCCAGCTACAACCAGATCAAGCAACACCCAGACGATAAATGGAATATAGCCCAAGATGGCTAGAACCGTGAACAAAAGCAGAAGCGCTATTGCGATTACACCAACAATTCTCTTTCTCTTCTGGACTGTTTCAGGGGGCAAATCTAGAGATCTATTCATAACAATCTTCTCTTTTGAAAGCAAGAGTCATAAAAAGAATTTTCGGTATCAAACAAGAAAAAAGAAAAAATGTTTGTTTATTTGATGGTTATGTTTGTTGGATTGAGTCTCTTTCGTGTAAACACTAAAGCAACGCTCGCCGCGACAGCTCCTATGATTAAAGCAAACGGTGTGAACTCTGGAACAGTGCTTATCGGCTCCTCAGTCTGAATTCCTATTAAGCTGTCTTGTTCAGAGGGTAAATCCTCTACGTTAATTAGCACTTGGTGTGAACTGTGACCATAGTTGAATTCTAGTACCCAGTAATCAATGGTTGAACCTACCGTGAAGGTTAAGTTTTTACCGTCCAGAGATACTGTCACCCCAGTGAAGATTGGAACCAATGTTTTGGCTATTGAAGCTTTAGTGTATCCGCTGGTTCCGCTGGGACCGCTGACGACAAAGCTTAAAGTGACACTTGTACTGTTGAAAGATAAGTTTGATATTGTGCTGTTTGATTCCACTTTAAAGATTTGCTCGGGCGCGGTAGCTGTTGTTAGAACAAAGTCTCGTTGGATGTCCTGATTGAGGGGAAAGTTTGCTTCGGTGTAAACTGTAAAGCTGGGGCCTTTTCTGGGCTGAATCATCAGCGTATAGTTGCCAGTTGGGGCAGTAACAAAGTATCGACCGTCAGTTTTAGAGTACCATCCGCAATGGTATTGGTTAAGTGACACAAGGGCACCTCTTATTGGTGCTCCTGAAGAATCTCTTAGATAGCCTGAAAGCTTGTAGCCAGTGTTTAGGGTGA
>CAYMLF010000204.1:0-3853 GCA_964391275.1 uncultured Candidatus Bathyarchaeia archaeon | reverse complement strand
ATCTGTCCGTGTCGGCGGGTGAGTTTGTTTCTATCCGCGGCAAATCTGGCGTGGGTAAGACAAATCTTTTTAAAATTATGGGGTTGTTGACCTCGCCAAGTGAGGGTTCTGTCTGTTTGTTTGGGCAAAATGTTGAGTCGCTTAGTGAGAATCAGAAGGCAGATTTGAGGCTCAAACGTATTGGACTGGTTTTTCAATTTTTTAATCTTTTGCCATCGCTTAGTGTTTTGGAGAATGTTGAGTTGCCTATGGCTTTAGCTGGTATCAAGAGGTCAGTTCGGTTGGAGAAGTCGTTTGCGCTTCTACGCTATTTTGGTTTGGAGCAGCTTGCTGAGCGGTCTGTTGAGGATTTAAGCGGTGGCGAGAAGCAGCGGGTTGCGGTTATTCGCGCTTTGGTCAATGAACCTGCGGTGTTGCTTGCGGATGAGCCTACTTCAAGTTTGGATGATGAGAATTCTGCTTTGCTCATTGATTTACTAAGTAAGATTTGCGTCGAGCGTGGGGTGGCTGTGGTTTTGACTTCAACTGACTTGTATGACAAGTTGCCTACAGATAGGGATTTCTTGTTGCGTGAGGGTCACCTTTGTGAAATGCTCTAGTTATGTGTTTTTTGGTTAGTTGTTGTTGAGTAAGGGCATGCACAACAGCAACCTACGCTTTGAGCGTTCAGTCGCTTTTTGTTTCTGCTGGTGTTTGGGGTTGCTTCTGGTTGTGGGTTGGATCACAAGCTGGTGGCTTGTTTATTTTGAGTCTGGATTTTGAAAGCTTGAGTTTTATATTGTTGCTTAATACTCAATTTACTGGGTTTACTGGTGGGGACTGGTGGAATGAGCATACTCAAAACCGACACTGGCTTCATTTGGGTAGCAATCTCCATATTGAGTTTAGTAGTTTGCGTTGGAATCTTTCAAGTTTACACGTTTAAACAGTCCTCTTGTCATCTTGAGCAGTCATACCAAAAAGCGGTTGAAGACGCAATGGTTACAGAATCCAGTGAAGTGTGCTGTAGCCTCACGCCAATTGTAGAATCGAATGAAAACTTGATTTGGCAAGGAGAAGCTGGCAACAAAAGCGTTTTAGTTGTTACTTTAACCAAGTATGCTTCAAGTTACCCCGCGGGTGAAGTCGTGAACACTATCTGGGGTGAAACCTGGGTTACTCCTGTTCCAGAGATAAAGCTGTTCTTCCAAAATAATGTTGATCGCTGTTCAAATTTGACGCTTCGTGCCCTGCAGCTTTTAGGATTACCGCCAAACAGCAGTAGCGCATATTTTGTTGAGTTCTGGGTGCAACCACAGGTTCTTTTCCGTCCAACCCCTGACAATGAAGTCACCGACTCGGTGGCTCAACTGGATTTTCCTGACTCGGCAACGGTTGAGTATAAGAATTGGTTTAATGGAAACATGGTTTACTCGTATCAAACTGAACGGTTTCCATGGACACGGTTAGGTTATACCTATGACTGGGGCAGTTCAGATGCGCATGTGGGTTTAAGCGAGTATGTTGTGAAGGCGGGTTCCTTGGTTAGGGTGGAGTCGGTGTCTGCAATAGATGATTATCTTTATGGTGACTAAATGAATAAGAAACTCTTGATAGTTATCTTGATTGGCTTATTGATTGCGGCTGTGGCAGTTAACATTTACCAGTACACAATAAATGTCGAAGTAACAAGGGAAAAGGATGCTGCTAAAATCCAGTTTGAGATGAAAACTCTTTTGGCGGAAGTGCAGGCTCAGATAAACGGTGAATTAGCAAGCCTAGATGCTGCGCTTATTGATGCATGCGGTAAGCTTTCCACGTTAGGTTTAAGCGGAGTTCAAGCAAGAACAGTTCTTTCCGAGTTGGTGGCTAACAATTCGCTCATTGTTAACGCGGCAACTGCGGATGCGAACGATGTTTTGGTGGCTGTTGAGCCAAGCAGTTACAGCAACATCGAGGGCATAGACATCAAAGATCAGGAACAGAACATTCACATGCATCTGGTTATGCGTCCAGCCATGAGCGACATGATTCAGCTTGTTGAAGGCTTCCCTGGTGTGGTTATGGTTTCACCCATAGTTGATGTTGACAACAAAATGATTGGTAGCTTAAGCATTGTTATTCAACCGCGAGCTTTAATCCAGCAGTATGTTCTGCCAGCCATTGCGGACGGAAAATATTCGATGTGGTCAATGCAGACCAATGGCACGTTGATTTTTGACCCAGACCCATCACAGCAAGACAAGAACCTGTTAACTGACCCAATTTACGCTGATTACCCCGAGGTTCAAGCTTTCACGCATAAGGTTGCAGAGGAAGCGTCGGGTTATGGTAGCTACAAGTACTTTGACAAAAACCTTGAGGATGATTCAGGGCGCGTTGTTAGCAAGGAGGCTTTTTGGGGAACCATTGGCATTTTTAATGGGGAATGGCGGCTTGTTGTAGTCCACGTTTTAGAATAGGTGATAGGTCATGGTTGACTTAACGCTTTTAAAGTTGGTCAATTTCGATTTTCTGCTTGCTTATTAAGAGTTGGGACAGTAATCGGAATTCGGTTAAACCTTATAAAGCAATAGTTTTGAATAGACTATATTAAGGGTTGTGATGAGATGTGTAAAAAACGAATTGGTATCGTGATGGCTGAACCATACTTGAAGAGTGTGGCTCTTTTGATTAATGACGGGTTGTATGAGAGTCAAGCAGAAATAATCAAAGATGCCTTGCGTAGACTATTTAGAAAGTACCAAATCGTCCTAGTCACTGAAGCTTCGCCTAATATGCTTCCAGTTTCAATGTAGCTGTTATTCCTGGTTTTCTTCGTCTCTGGGCTTGAATGCGCTTTTCTTTTCTGGCGCTACCTTTAACCCGTGATATTCGTACATGATTCGGAGGGCGTCGCGGATTGCTTCGTTTCTGCTGTTGTAGACTCCTTTCTCTATAAGCAGGTTTAGTAGGTCTAGGTATCTTTTTGTTAGTCGGATTGTGATTCTTTCTCTTTTGTTTTCTTCAGACACGTCGGAGCTGTCCCCTTGGTGGTTGTTAATTGATTGGAGGTCTGCAAGATAAGTTCTTGTCAGACAAATGGTGTATTTTTAAACGCCATAAGCTTCGACATTCAGACAATACACACTTAAAAAAGTATAGTTAAAAAAACACAAAAATCCAACAGCAATTACAGTTTCAAACATGAGCCCGTAATAACCCTAAACCCGCTCTCCCTAGACAAAACCGCACAGTTACCAAAAGTCTCCTCAAAAAGAGCAGGCAACAACTTAGCCCCTATCTTCGAGCGGATAACCATCTGCAACGTTGCACCATTAGCCATAACCTTAGGTGCACCAGTTATGATTGCTTTCACGGTTTCCATCCCCGCGCTCACCGGCGGATTTGAAAGCACGCAATCAAAAGTTTGCCCCTCCACCGGTTCATACAAATGCCCGTACCTCACTTGCGCGTTGAATGCCTTGTTTAACGCTATGTTTTTTCTTGCTAAACTGACTGCGCGCATGTTAACGTCGGTCATACAAACCTGCAAATTCGGATAAAACGTTGCCGCCGCTATGCCTACGGCGCCGTAGCCGCAGCCAATGTCAAGAACGCTTCCTGCTTTAGGCAGGACCATTGATTCAATAAGCAGTTGGGTGCCCGTGTCAATGCGTCTTTTAGAGAACACGCTTGATGACGTTAAAAATTGAAATGAGCGCCCGCAAAGTCTAGCTTTAATTATGCCGTATTTTGCTTCAGAAGTTGGTTTGCTGGCAAAGTAGTGCTCTACCTTATTGCTTTTGCTCATTTCGGCTACCGCTTTTCCATACTTTCGGGTAAGTGCCTCTGGGCATTAACACGCGTTCTGGAGTTGCCACTGTTCCATGTT
>CAYMLF010000203.1:0-3856 GCA_964391275.1 uncultured Candidatus Bathyarchaeia archaeon | reverse complement strand
ATTAACTCTCCAGCGCAGTATGAAGTTGAATAACTCTCTATTAAGCATTTATACTATTTCACAGGAATAGCCTTTAACAAAGCGATATTTTAGCAGAAACACGTGGAATTAAATAATGAAGTATTTTGGGCACATACGGTTTTTTTTGACCCAGAACGTCGTTTGAATGTCTCTAACTCCAGTCATTTTAGCGATGTCGTCTCGTACCTTAATCAAATGTTCAAAACCGAAAACCACGCCGATTGCCAGCAAATCATGGTCTCCCACGCATTTCGTTGCCACAATGATATTTGGCATGCGAATTATTTCTTCTAAAATCTTTGAGGATTCAACTGGTGGGACTTGAGCGTTTGCTGTTTGGCTAGGTGATACGTCAATTAGAAAGGCGACCATAGCATGATAGCCAATTTTGTTTGTGTCTAAAACGATGGTTGACCCTTGAATGATTCCCTGCTTTTGAAGCGCTGCATATCGATTGAGAATTGTGTCGGCTGAAACGTTCAGTTCTTTAGCGATTTTTCTAAAGGACATGCGTGCGTCCACGGTTAAACGTTCGATTATGGCGAGGTCTAAATCATCCATGGCTACTCACTTTTGTTTTAAATAGTCAAATTCAAAATTTTCTGGGCAAAGCAGTATGTCATCAACCCAAATACTGGTTGTTACGTCGGTTACTTTTGGGTGACCTTGAATGTGCTCTTTTACTTGGCTTAGTCTCCCAACATTTTTGAGTACTCCAATGGCAAAGATGTTATCTCTACCCATCGACGAAGTGCAAAAGACAATTTCAGGAATTTTTTCGACAAAAGCGACAACATCTTCAACATGTGGATAATCTACGCGAATTCCTAAGCTTGCAACACAATCAAATCCGAAGCTTTTAGGGTTCAAAAGCACACTTGTTCCCCTTGCGACGCCTGTTTCTAACAGTTTGCTGAATCTTTTACTGACTGTGTCTACAGATATTTTGCAAGTTCCAGCGATTTTAGCAAAACTGGTTCGGGCATCTTTTTGTAATGCTCGAATAATGCAAACGTCTGTTTGGTCAATATCGGTAGTCATAGTGTTCGCTTCTAAAGTATGCGTTAATCTTATTAAACAATTTTTGAAGGAAGTTTTAGCCCGAAAAACGAGCCGCCATTAACCGAGGAAAATTCTCAAAAAAATCCTATATTGTACGGTATTTTCAATTTTAATCGTACATTTAGGTAAATTTATAAGCAATTATAGACGGATTGTAGAATGGGCAGAGAATATGAAACTCGCGGAAGCGTTCCATGAATTAAGCCAAGGAGACCCAAATCAAGAATTGATTAAAAAAAGATTTGCTTGTGCAAGTTGTGGGTCAACTTGGGTTGAGTTGGTAGGATTAGTGGTAAATAAAAGAAGCGGCAAGGAAGACCTTTGCTTGCGTATAGGCTTAGAATCAGAAGCCTGTCAAATGTGCAGAATGAAGACGCGAGTATGCCATGAATGCGGTTCACAGGACACATATGAACTAAAATTCGAGCGGGAAGTTCTGGAAGCACCATTGAATTTTAGGAGCATAAAAACCGTCAACCGTGTAAGTGGTCAATAGCGGAAAGCTTCTCTGCAACAATCTGGAGATGGAAGAGAGAAACAATGCTAGACTCGGTAAACCTGTCAAATAATGAATTAAATATGTTAAAATTAATGGCAAAGCTTGTTGCTGAGCAAAACAGCGTCAACGTACCTTGTGCCATAACAAACACCTACTCAAAACAATTTAAAATTTCAAAAGATGAAGCTTCAAAGGTTCTTGAAGAGCTTAAAAAGAAAATAGATGAAGCAGAATTTATTCGCTTTGAAGTGCCCAATAACGGCAAGAAATGGTCAACGATAACCCGTCAAGAAGCCGATGCACTTAAAGAGATGGTCAAGTATTGTGCGTCTACATCAGAGGCTACGAGTTTTAAAAGGGATACAAGCTTTAAGGGATTAAACGATAAAATTGCTAAAGCAAGTTGTGTCGAGTGCGAAACGTTAACGCCTATAGTTACAACACCAAACCCTTACAAGGCAGTTCTTGACCTGCTGCAAATTGCAGGTGACAAACTAAAGCTCCCTGCTGGAATACTAGAAATTCTCAAGCATCCAATGCGCACCATAATTTTGAACATCCCAGTGGTAATGGATGATGGAACCGTTCGCGTTTTTACAGGTTACAGAGTTCAATATAACGACGCTTTAGGCCCAACCAAGGGGGGAATACGCTACCATCCCGACTTAACCATGGATGAAGTAACGGCGCTGTCAGCGTGGATGACTTGGAAAACTGCTGTAACAGGGCTTCCGCTTGGAGGAGGTAAAGGCGGAATACGCTGCAATCCTAAAGAAATGTCCACTGGCGAGTTGGAGAGACTCACCAGAGGCTATGCTCGTGCCTTAGCAAAGTATATTGGACCATACACTGATGTGCCTGCTCCAGACGTTTACACAGACGGCCAAACAATGGCTTGGATAATGGATGAGTACAGCCAAATTGTGGGCTGGAACAGTTTTGGAGTCGTCACTGGAAAACCCGTCTGTCTAGGAGGATCCCTTGGACGAAACGAGGCAACCTCTAGAGGCGTAATGTACACTGTTGTAGAAGCTGCAAAGCACAAGGGTATTGACTTGAAAAAGGCAACGGTGGCGGTTCAAGGCTACGGCAATGTTGGCTTCCACGCTGCAAGGCTACTTCATGAATTGGGGTGTAAAATAATTGCTGTCTCTGACTCGGCAGGTGGCATTTACCATCCAGACGGGATAGACCCAAACAAGGCATTTCAATGTAAAAATGATAACTGCTCAGTAACCCACTTTGACAACTGCAAAAAAATAACAAACAAAGAACTGCTAGAAGTTAAATGTGACATTCTTGTGCCAGCAGCGCTGGAAAACCAAATAACTAAAGATAACGCAAACAAAATTAAAGCGAAGATTATTGCTGAAGGAGCTAATGGCCCTGTTACGCCTGACGCTGACGAAATACTGTTCAAAAATGACATTTTTGTTATTCCTGACATCTTGGCTAATGCTGGCGGCGTAATCGTAAGCTACTTTGAGCAAGTCCAAAACCAGATGAATTACTACTGGTCAGAGGAAGAAGTTCGAAACAAACTAAAGAACACGATAACTAACGCGTTCAACGGGGTCTTGGCGATTTCTGAAGAATACTATGTTAACATGCGGGTTGCTGCCTACATGAAAGCTTTGAAGAGGGTTTCTGACGCCATGATTGTACGCAATCCAAAAGCCTTTTCTCAATAATCCCTTTTTTACAAACCCCTTTTTATTTGACTTTTATGTTTTAATATAAAAACCGATTTACCAATGAACAAAAGTTGCCGCTGGAAAGACCAAAACCGCCATTCTAAGAAATAGCGCAGATTTTGAGGGTAAACATTTTAATTTTACCTTTAAATCGATTGTTGACTATGTGGCGGGCAGGGTTCTTCTTTCACGAGGTAGCGTTTGGCTTACTTAGCGTCTTCATACCGCTCTATGTTGTTGCCTTTCAAGACGCAAGTATCCTAGGTGGACCCCTAGTTGCACTTGGCATAATGACTTCAGCCGCCATCTTCTGCACGATACCAGCTTCCTTTGTTTGGGGCTGGCTTTGCGACGCTACAAGGCATTATAGAGCTTTCATCTTTCTGTCTTTTGCTTCCTCAGCCATTATTCTGTTTTTAATGACACTCTCGTTTGCCCAAAACATCATAGTCTTTGTCGTCTTGTACGTGGTTATGCAGGTGCTTCACGCAGCTCATGAAGCCCCAAAAAACGTTCTCATAGCTGAGCATTACAGCCGCACTGACTGGGAAAAATCCTACGGCATCTATGAAGGGTCAAC
>CAYMLF010000202.1:2520-3860 GCA_964391275.1 uncultured Candidatus Bathyarchaeia archaeon | reverse complement strand
CAACAGAGCACTCGCATGTTTGGTAAAGCTTATAAATTTACAGCAAAGCATTAACATGCAAGGTTAAAACTCATGAATAGATGGATAAAGATAGTTACCCCAACCCTTCTTGCCGCAGTTGTTGTGGCACTGCTTTTAATGCTCTCTGGATTAGGCACCATTTCACTGCTAGACAACAACGACAAAGTAGTCACACAGACAATCGTTAAACTGGACGTAAACACCTTTGCGATTGTAATGATTGCTGGAGTAGCATTAACCGTCCTGTTCACAGGTATCCTATTCCAAAGCAGCGACAAACCAGCCCCAGCACCACCCGAACCACAACCGCAACAACCATAACAACCCAAAGCGTCACCTCTACAAACCTTCAAAGAGGCAAAACCCAAATTTATCTAACCATAATTATAAAAACAGCAATCTAATCTTTTCAACTTAGACAACCTTACTTTTTCGGCTCGGCTTCTCCATGAAAACAGCACAAACACGCAGGTTTTCCACAAAAACCCTAAACCACTTACTAGAAAAACTACGCCACGCCGTAACCCATTTCCCCAAAGAAAACAACCCGCAATACAGAAACTTTTACTTAAAATCAGACATTTCACAAATCCAAATAGTCGTACTAGTGCTTGGCTTAACAATAGCGCTCTTCGCCGTAAGCGACCACATGTTTTTCGGCTTCTCACCAACATTCTACGGTCTAGTCGCCTTAAGAGCAAGCCTAATTCTCTTCTCAATCATCTACCTCAAACACGTCACACACCTCAAAAACCACAAAACCTACGACAACTCAACACTGCTCTACATGCTCATAACCGTCGCAGGCATACTAACTGTTAACCTGACACGCCCAGAAAACTTTGTACCCCACATAATCGTCATAGACATGGCAGTCTTCACCTACTACCTGCTACTACCCACACGCTTCATCTACCAAGCAACAGCCTCACTCACATTCTCCATAGGAGAAATCCTCATAATCACAGCAACCTTCCAATCCCTCGCCGAAGTCCCAGCACTCTTCACCGCAATCTTCAGCCTCATCTTCGCAAACCTAATCGCCGCCCTAAGCAGCCTACAACTCCACCTATACAGATGGCACATGTACAAAAACATCCAAAAACGCAAAGAAACCGAACGCCTAGCCGCCATCGGACAAACCGCAGGCATGATCGGCCACGACATCCGCAACCCCCTGCAAGCCATAAACAACGAACTCTACGTTGCAAAACAAGCCATGAAAACATACCCCACAGAAGAAACAAAAGATGCCCTAGAAAGCATAGGAATAATTCAAGAACAAACCGACTACATCAGCAAAATCGTCTCAGACCTGC
>CAYMLF010000202.1:0-2420 GCA_964391275.1 uncultured Candidatus Bathyarchaeia archaeon | reverse complement strand
TCTCAGACCTGCTATCCAGCATCTTCCAAACAATCACCCTATCAGAAAAAATCACACTAAAAATAAACCTCAAAGACATAACAACCCTGCAAACCGACCCAACCTTTCTAAGACGAGCCCTAACAAACCTAGTCAACAACGCCCTGCAAGCCATGCAAAACGGCGGCACACTACAACTGTCAGCCACAAAAATGGACCCCAACGCAATCATAACCGTCACAGACACAGGCGAAGGAATCCCCGAAGACGTTAAAGCTAGACTTTTCACTCCGTTGTTAACGACTAAAGCTAAAGGACAAGGTTTAGGCTTGGCTGTTGTAAAGCGGTTAATTGAAGCGCTAGACGGCACAGTAACATTTGAAAGCCAACAGGGAAAAGGAACAACATTCACAATAACATTGCCGCTAAAACATCAAACCTAAACCCTCACCCTGCAAAAAAAGAAGGCTTACTGATTCATTAGCCTCAATAGCCTCTGCCGCCGCTTGAGCCTCTCATGTGAGCCTGACTGCAATGCTTATCAAAGTCTTCCCGCGTGCTAAAAACACGGTTGTCAGCTTCACAGACGAATTTGCCATCAACAGTCACTTTCGGCTCCATCCTTAACGTTCTTCTCGCGTTTTCTGACAAGAACCTTCACCTCCAAAACTCATCAAACCATTAAAAACCAAATTTTTAAGCATATGTGACTGTAAGCTACCAACAAAACAAAGCTGAAAAAACACACGTTTGTTGTTGTATAGCTACAGTCACAAGTTTTTTTATTATTCAAACCCTCTATGGGTAATAACAGTAAAACTGGAGACAACAAGTCCAGAAATGACTGAAGAAACAACGGTTGAAACCCCAATAAGCGGTAAGGAATAAATCCCTCAATCCCCCTCAAACAAAAAACAATCTTTACCTGCTGTCCGGGGTTAAACCGCTGTTTCCTCAAAAAGAGTTAATGAAGGAGGAAAGTGTATGGAGTTTTGTGTAAACTGCGGTTCGCGTCTTGTACCAAAAAAAGTAACTTCTGGAAACCAAGCAATGTTGATGCTTGTATGCAACAAGTGTCAATACAAAAAACATGAGCCAGAAGAAGAACTCATCAAATCCAACGGCAAAATAATAGAACATAGCCCAAAACAATTCGTTGCAGTAATAGGCAAAGACGTACAACTCAACACGCTGCCAACCGTGAGAATAGAATGCCCAAGATGCGGAAACAACACAGCAAACGTGTGGCTGGTGCAAACTCGCGGTTCAGACGAGTCTTCAACACAGTTTCTCCGCTGCACAAGATGCAACTTCACCTTTAGAGAAAACACTTAACAACAGAAACGATTAAACAACAGCGACAAACGCTACCTCGACAATACCGGTTCATCTTTCGCTTTAAGCCACAAGCTGTCAAAGTAGTTCTGTGAAATAGTCACTAAATTTTCATTATTAGTCCATAATGCTGGAGCATTCTTTAAGTTAGAGTTGGCTTCTTCAACCACTAATATTTCTTTTTTGTCAAAAATAGCAAGCAAGGCTGAAAGCCTAGTAGACGTGAACCTAAATTTGCATGAGTTTTGTTGCGTAACCAAACTAACTAATTCAAGGTCTCTAGTTAACCCTGGATGCTCCAAAATACATCGGCACTGAACGCAGTCACGAATTGGCCTTACAGGATAAAAACCCAAGGCGAATTTGGAAAAAAACTTCCACGAAGCAATAAAATCCATGCTGTACAGCGTCTTTTTTATAGCTTGCTCCACCCTTTTTAAGACAGCATCGTTTTGAGGAATCAACACAAACTTGTTCTCAGCAATGCGAGCTTGCCGTTTACTTACCCTTGGACCATCTATTAACGGTTCTATATCGACCCCTACATTATCTAGTTGACCGTTTTTACTTTTCAACAGCTTTAACGTTTGATCTGCAGAAGCTGCCTTAAACAAAGTCGGCACAGAGAAAATGCTTTCAACTAATCCTAAATCATGCAGCTTAGCAACGGTTTCATGAACATGTGACATATCAACCTTAGATTGCCTCGCAATTACCGCTGCACTTGAAGGCCCAGACCTTGCGAGGTTAAAATAAATTTTAGCTTCAATACTGCTTAATCCTAAATCAACTAGCGTTTGAACCTCTGCTTTCTGAAACTCCAATCAGCTATCTCCAATCACACGAATTTATGAAGTAATGTATTTTGATAAAATTATGTTGGTAGTGCCTCCACTTACAATCGTATATTAGCTGCAGAAAAGAAATAGCATCTGAGGAGTATGGGACTATTACAGGCGCCGCAGAAAAATGGAGGGGCTGAATAGGCTTCACTACAACTTAAAGAATGCAATTGATTGGGTTTTGCTATTCTTTTCTCCTTAATCCATAAAGCCTCAGCAAACCCTTCATTTCTGCATGCATCAAGGCTTTACTCACCAGCTCTA
>CAYMLF010000201.1:0-3861 GCA_964391275.1 uncultured Candidatus Bathyarchaeia archaeon | reverse complement strand
ATAACGCTTCCAACAACCGAGTACTCGTCTGGGAAATTTATTGGGGCATCGCCGCAGACACCCATAAGCACTATGCCTCCGCGTTTAACGATTTTTAGTGCTTGCTCAACTGCCTTCTGTGAGGGTGCATGAACCAAAACCGCGTCAAGCTGTCCATTCTTTGCAACGTAATCGCTGACTTCCTCAACAGTTAACGTGAAATCAGCGCCAATACCCCGCGCCAGCTTCAGCTTGTCTTGTGAAGTGTCAATTGCGATTGTTTCGGCGCCTGCCAGCTTGGCAAACTGTAGTGTCATGTGACCAACACCGCCAATTCCGATTATGGCTACTTTTTGTCCCAACTTGATGTTAGCTCTTTTCACGGCGTGGTAGCCAGTGACGCCTGGGCAAAATAGGGAAGCGCTTTCCTCAAAACCAAGATTTTCAGGCAAATGGTAAGTGAATGCTGCTGGAATCGTCATGTACTCGGCGTATCCGCCGTCCACGGTTTCGCCTGTGGTTTGCTTGTTTACGCACAGGTTTTCTCTTCCAGTGAGGCAGAACTCGCAGGTTCCGTCTGCACTCCAAAGCACTTGTGTGCCCACCCTATCGCCAAGCTGAAAACCCTTTGCCGAATTCCCGATTTCTTCCACGACGCCTGTGACTTCGTGTCCTGGAATAATCGGTAGTCTGCTGGGTACGCCGAAGCGTTGCAGTTCGCCTTCTATCATGTGCAGGTTGCTGTAGCATACTCCGCAGGCTTTGACTTTAATGAGCACTTGGTCGGGTGCTGGTTTTGGGTCGTCAACTGTGGTGTAGATTAAGGGGTGGTTTTCTATTTTGTCTATTCTGGTGCATACTTGGGCTTTCATTTTGTTTCACTGTTGTGGAAAAAAGGATTTGTTGGTTGATGATTTAGAAGTCAATTTGTCGCTGATTTAATGGTATGTGGTTGTGAATTGACAATAACAGGCAATGCACTTTTTAATAACTGAAGCTCTAATGCTAATTGTTGTTGAGAAATGTCGATTGTTGGTTTACGTTGTCCAAAGTGTGGTTCTCACGCGATTGAGAGATGCAGAAATCAGGAATGTCGCTGCGTTAAATGTGGTTATGTGTTTTATTTTGTTACTCCTGAGTGTGGGTCACAGCTTGACCTGTCAAGGTACGAGTTATAGCTCTGGCTGAGGCATTCCTCAAAAGTCTGTCAAATTAGATTAGAAAAAAGCATTAATGAAAAATTAGGTGGCACATTGGGCGTTGAGTGCTAACAGGCTTGTTTTCTTTCTTTAGGCAGGAAGTCTTGGCGTTTTATCCATAATGCCATTATAAGCGAGCCGATTAAGGTAGCGCCTACAATCAGAGCAAGATACAGCCCCAAGTGTTCTGGTCCATAAACCCAAACAGAGTTGCCCAACATCGTTGCTATAGTGTTGGGTATCAAAAGTGCTGTACCTACAATAGCAAGATAGGCGGCAAGCAATGCGAAACGGTTATTCAGCTTGGTCAACTGGTTGTTTGAGATGGTTAACTGGTTGTTGGCAACGGTTAACTGGTTATTGTAGATTGCCTGCGTAGCTTCGATGCCTGACGCGAGTACTTCTGACATGTGCTCTGACAATGCAAGTTGACCTTTGACTTCGTCGCTCAAGACGCTGACTCGGTTTAGCACTTTTTCGTTGTCTGAGAGTAGTTCAGCATCGCCATAACGGATAGCATGCAGGACATCTGCGCTTTCCCAGAGGGCATCCATGTAAACGATTAGGGCATGCTTCATCTCGTATATTTTCGGGGCTAATAGGGTTCTGTCTGTGTCTGGGTCCATTAGGTCTTTGTTAAGGTCGTCGCCAATTTCTTCTATGACACGTAGGTGTCTAAAGTTGCTGTCATTATTAGCGTCTATTATACGTGATAAGAGGATGGTTGGTTTATCTTCTGGTGCAATATCTTCTGGCATTCTTCGCAGAATCGCATCAGAGTATCGTCTTAGCCTAATGAATCGTTTATCTACCAAACGCATATGCAACGTGAAAACCATGTTCTTCTTAATCAAGAAAAGAAGCGGATACGACTGGACGTCATTACCCTCGGATTTGAATTGAGGGAAGCTTCATGAACATTTCAGTGTCAAAATCTTGATAATTAAGCAGACTGCCGCTAGAGGGGTAAGCAACCAATGTTTCGCTAAAACCCAGCTTAGCCGCTAAAACTGGCAAGTCATTATAAGGGTCATCGGTGATGAAGTCCACCCAAGCTGCTACTGAGTGATTAATTGATTCTATGAATGGGTCGGGTGATTCAGCTTCTTGCTTGCATGTTTTGCCTTCAGCATCTAAAGTGATGCAGAACCAGCGTTTCTGTAAAAGCTCTAATGTGCAGCCATTAGTTGCGTTTGAGATTTGGAAGGAAGTTTGTGCGGTTGAAGATGCCGTCTTTTCAGGTTGTTGCATTTTTCATCCCCCTCAATTGAAGCGTTTTCCTAGATGCAGGCGTGTTGTAATTGGGATAAATATATTTTGGAAGAAACGGTTTAGGAGCATGCAAAATTTTGCTTTTTAACGCTTTTTTAACCTTTGATGGGCTTAGGGTATGCCAAATTTAATTAGTTACTAATGTGAATTTGATTTTGACGAGTGGATTTATGTCGAAAGCCTTGATTGTTTACGGCACAAGAACAGGAACCGCCGAAATCACTGCCCAAGAGATTGCGCAAACACTTCAAAAGCAAGGCGTAGAAGCTAAGGTTTTGAATGCTAAAAAAGAGAAGATAACATCCATCGCCGAGTATGATTTGATTGTTGTGGGTAGCGGTATTCAGATTGGTAAGTGGACTGGAGAGCCAGAGGATTTTCTTAAAAAGTTTAAAAATGAATTAGCCACAAAGAAGGTGGCGTTGTTTGTTAACTGTGGTTCTGCCGCTGAAAAGATGAATCCTGACAAACCCGAAATAGCAACTGAAGCTAAAACTAAATACCTTGACCAAAAAGCTGCCAAGTACAACCTTAAACCTGTCGCTTTGGGGTTTTTCGGGGCTATATACAATTTTAACACGATGGGTTGGATAATGAAGAAGGGCATGGAGTCCGAGCGCCCAAAACTTGCCGCAAACTATAAGGAAACAGCACCAGGCGTTTATGACACAAGGGATGAAGCGGCTATACGAAAGTGGGCAGAAGCTCTGGCAAGCATTTAATCTCTGGCTAAACTTTCATGAGCGCAAAGGCGTTTGTCTTCAATGAGTCTGGCTGGTTTCTAAAAAGCCTCTATGCTGGAGTTGTTTTGATTTTTTGCTGTGTTAGCAGAGAATTATTGCAAATGTATTTAGCCCAAAGCCTCAATACTGTTTGTGGTTTAGAATGTCTCGAAGTAATTCACTGCAAGAGAAAGCAAATGCCTTTGACAAAAGCGGCTTAATCAAACGTGAGGTTGACACCGCACATGGATTGCTTAAAGAGTTTAGGCTTAAATACCCTTTTACCGAAAATCTTCGCTCCATAGAATGGTTAAACCCTGATAAACTCTTCAAAGTAAACCCTGACGAAGTAGGCGAATTCTTCCAGTTTCTGGATGATTACTTCAAG
Organism: uncultured Candidatus Bathyarchaeia archaeon; assembly: GCA_964391275.1. GTDB lineage: Archaea > Thermoproteota > Bathyarchaeia > Bathyarchaeales > Bathycorpusculaceae > Bathycorpusculum. Next base: position 301 of record CAYMLF010000201.1, on the reverse strand, counting down.
CCGCTGGGTTACCCCGCCATTGGCAGCTCCAACGTTTACCGCAACGCTCGACTGCAGATTGGCGATTTCAAAAATTTGCTGCGCATTGCTGTGGACGGCAGGAAGTCTTTGGCGCAGAAAGTGGATGCTCCTTGGGAAAGGATAGGTGGGCTTGGGCAAGATAAGATGCTTGCAAAGAAGATTGTTTACTGCTTTAACTTTGAAAGTGGAGCGGTTCTGCCTATCTTTAGCAACCAGCATTTGCGGCATTTTGTAAACCGCGTGACTGATGCACCTGTTGTTCAAACTAAGTATTACTCGC
>CAYMLF010000200.1:0-3892 GCA_964391275.1 uncultured Candidatus Bathyarchaeia archaeon | reverse complement strand
GGATGAATAAGCTGCTGGCTAAGGAATTGGATTCGGCGGTTGTTGAGCGGTGCGGTTGGTGCTGGGCTATGATAAGCTTTGGCGTAGACGCCTACAAAACATCAGAGAAGGACCTGCAAGCCGAAGGCGTTGCTGCTCTGCACAGTGATTCTGAAGAGGAGGCCTAACATATGGCGTTGACTGAGCGAGAACGGAAGATTTTACAGTTGAAGGCTGATGGATTGTCTGATTATAGGATTGCTCGCAAGCTAAAGATGGAAACGCCCAACGTTACCCGTTCTAGAAAAATGCTCTAAAGAAGCTTGAGCGAGTGAGATCTGATTTAGAGTTTGCTGGCAAACTAAACTCCCAACGACTATAGAGATAATGTGGTGCTTTGTTCAGCTAGTTTTTGGTGGTCTTGAATTCAGGACTGCTCATTTGCATTCTTTTCTGGTTGGTCTACAAACGAGGTAATAAATATCCAGCCTGCCATTGGTGCTTTAGGGTTCGACTATGGACGATGGCAAAGAGTTTAAACAAGACCAAGAACGCGCAGAGGTCTTTGACGCATTGGGTCATCCCACACGAATAACGATTCTTAAAACGCTTAGCGAAGGACCAACCGGTTTTTCAGAGTTAAAAAAGAAAACCTCAATTGAGAGCAGTGGGCACCTCCAGCATCACCTGAATAAACTCGATGGCCTCATCAAAACGGATGCTTATGGCAAATATTATCTCTCAGACCACGGCAAAGACGCACTTCACACAGTACAAACCGTCGAGCAATCTTCACCCAAAGCCAACAAAAGCCATAGGAGACGCTTCAGCACGAAAGCCGCTTTGGCTACGATTTCTTAGCTGCTAGTTGGTCTCTTAGTTGTAGCTTCAGTAAATGCGATAATCGCATACAATCAAGCTGATGCTCTTAGGAGAGCTAATGAGGTTCCCAGCAACTTCAACCCATTTGATATTCTACCCGACAACCCAATCAACGCAGAATTATTCCAAGCTCCACAAATCAAGTTCCTTTCACCTAAAAACCGCACCTACAATGTAAGCAGTATACCAATAGTGTTCGATTCAGTTAATCCACCGCCTAATCACAGCGCTACCCCCACTATTCTAATTTGGGTCGCTTACAGTCTGGACGGTCAAGCAAACGTGACTTTGAGTGGAGGACAAATGGTGACAAACCTCACAAACGGAAGCCATACCATCATCCTGTACGTAAAAGACAACCATCAACTATACGGAGCTTCAGAACCAGTCACCTTTACGGTAATCAAATAGGATGCGCTTATTGCAGTCTCTCTTTTTCTTTTTTAGAAATGTCATATTAGACTCTCAAGCCAATAATTCTTAGCTTAGCAATTGCCGGTTCTCAAATTGCACCAAGCTTAGTTGGTAAGCCCAATATAACCGTTCAAGGAAGAATGCTCTAAAGAAACTTTAGCGTGCGCAGGAAGATTTAGAGTTTGCTAAACGTCTAAAACGTTAAGCAGGTTCCATCAAAAAAGGAGCTTATTAACCACTGAAGGGCTGTACAACGGTTTTATACGCTTGTTCAAAAATGCTCGATTAAATATTCTAACGCTATGTTACCTGTCTGGTGAAAACCATGTTTAGAAAACTCGGAAAAAGACAAAGCTATCTGGTAATTTGTGCGGTCGTCGCCATTATTGCCATATCAGCATTTGTATCATTAGCTACTGCAAGCCAACAAACCCAGCTGACGCCATCATTGCCACCGATCCCTGACACACCTAAAGTAATTTCCTTAAATCCAAACGCCACAGCCCAAATACCAGCAATAAACAGTAATCCTTAAGCTTGCAGCTCATAGTAAAAAGTGACAGACGCTATGTGGAATCAATACTTTAATCTCTCTCTTCTTTATTCAACTCAAAAACATGCAAATAACGGGCAGATAACGGTAGGATACTGTGAGCAAAGAAGATGAGTTAAAAGCATTCAGCGAGTTGCGAGGCAACACCTTACAGGTTTACCTTTGCTTGGTTAAAGCTGGGCATTCTATGGGCGTAAGGGAGGTTCAGAAAAAACTAGAGTTTTCAAGCCCTGCCCTTGCCGCTTACCATCTTGATAAACTTGAAAATCTGAATCTTGTCGAAAAAACAACCAAGGGCTATGTCTTAGTTAAAGAGGTAAAGATAGGTGCACTTGCGCAGGTAGTAAAGTTTGGCGGTTTACTTCTGCCAAGGTACGTTTTCTATGCAGCGCTGGTTTCAACCCTGTTCGTTGCCTACCTTGTCTCCGGCTGGTTCGATAGTTCACTCGACTTTGACATAAACGGCATTTCCGCGATTCTTTTGGGCTTAACTGCCCTCTCAATAATGATTTACGAGTGTGTACGCATATGGAAGCAGAAAATAGTTTAGCGCTGTACAAGTTTTTTGTACGCTTGTACAAGAGAATTGCATTAAATCTAACACCTCAAACAATAAAATCTAACCTGTGAAGGACTGAAAGAAAATGGCATCAAATGACAAATATGCAATCGGCAAAAGCCTACTTGCGGGAATATTAATAGCGGTGGGTCTGTTCTCTGCCGCAGTGTTCCTTAGTAATTCTTGGATAAAACTGCTAGTAATTGGCTTAATTATAATTGGGGGCGTTGCTTGGTTAGTGTCACATGGCTTGCTACGACGTACTTTTAAGTATACGATACTGGCTGTGATGATTTTCGCAATAAGCTTTTCAGCATTTGAGGGCTACATGTTTTGGAACGCTGGCTATCCACCCACCTTTGGGCCCTCACAACCCGGCGTTACCATTTCCTACTCAAACATACTAAACGCATCGCTAAGTGAGATAGTACAAAGCGTCAAAAAGACGCCTACCTTTAGCCTCCTCACTTTAGAGCATCCTGGCGAAGTCACCATTGAAACCATGACGTTAGATACTACCTTTAGAGGTGGAAGAATTGAAGTGGTGCTTTATCAGGAATCGTCTAATTTGGGCTTTAATTTTGGCGCAAGCGGCGGTGGCTCTTACCATGCATTGGTTGCTCCATGGGGTGGCACTCCGCTCTCTCAAATGTATCCTCAACAACAAACTCCCGACGAGACCCTCAAGCAAATTGACAATTTAGGGCTTCAGTGGTTCTATGACCGCGCTATAGAGGCATACCAGAACACAACTGGAACAACTCCAGACATAAACGCTCTACAAGTCTCTATCCAATGGGACAACTTTGCAGACTACCAAGGAATGACACTACTGCTCATAGGCTCATACGAAAGCAACTCCTCAGGTCACGGTGTTTTCTTTGCCAATTTCCAACCTAACGGAACACTAAACTATCTTAACACCGGCAACTAGACTCTCAATGTAACTATAGACTGTGAAAAGGGAGCTTTTGTTTCCCTAAATCCCTCATTTTAGTAGATTAATTAAACTATTTATTATTTTAGTTTTGGCTCTCGAGTCATTAACGCTTAGCTACAGATTTGCTCGCAAGCTTAGAATGGAAACGCCCAACGTAACCCGTTCAAGAAAGAATGCTTTAAAGAAACTGAAGCGTACACTTGAAGATTTAGAATTTGCAAAAAGTCTAAAAAAAGATTGTAAGTGATTTTACCTCTTAAGCGCTATGTGAGGTTAGCAAAAACCAATGCATTAGATATTTTTAGGTAACTTCCAGTTATGCTTGGAGCAATCGACAGCTTGAACGAGTACGGTGAATCGGTCACTGGAACATAGTAACCTTTACACTCGATTGCTTGCCCCACCATAAAGTTTGGTGCTTCAAAACCATCAAAACCTATGTAAGTTATGCTTTCACTAAAACTGTTGAGGGTTTTGTTTTCGTAAGAGAAACCATATGTTTCCCTGATGAATTTGTCTGCCCAGGTAATCTCAGTTATGTTAACGCTCAGGTAATAGCGGTAAA
>CAYMLF010000199.1:0-3942 GCA_964391275.1 uncultured Candidatus Bathyarchaeia archaeon | reverse complement strand
AACGGTTTTGACCTGTCAAGCTCCAACGGTTCAGCATAACTGCTTGTAAGTCTAATCAACGTTTGCCTATCAAGCTTATGAGTTAACATGGGAATTGTCCATCCGCCATCATTCTGCCGCATGGAAAGCAGCCAATCAAAAGCTTTCTTCACACGCAAATCATCCCCAAACCCTGACTTTATTAGAATCGCCAGTATTGCCCCAGTATAGTAAGTGGCGTATTGGTTTGCAATCATGCCTCTAAAGTCGCCTTGCTCTGTTTGACAGGAAAACAAGAATTCAGATGCTCTACGTGCACCTTCAAGCTCCCGATTAACCTCATACTGCTCAACCAGTAAACGGTAAGCCTTCCAAGTTTCAACCAAAGCACCATGATACTTGGGAAAGCTAACTGTAGCTTCGCCCGTGTGCTTCCATGACCCATCCACCTGCTGACTCCTAAACATCTTTTCTACTTCAGGCAAACCCCAAACCCAGCTTATCGGCTCAACGCTTTCTTTTAGCAAATCACGCCTCGCAAAGTACTCGATGGCTCTGTTGTTTGAAGAAACAAGCGCTTCTGTCACATCAAACTGAAGCGGGACTTGCCATTTTAAACCCACAGAACCTTCCTCAATCGTAATATGAGGCGTTCAGCTTATAAACAAAATTAATCAAAGAAAAATAATTGGAGAAAAGGCTCATTCAGCTGCAAAGTGCTATATGCCCATCTCAATCAGCTTCAGCGGCTTGTTCACTTCAATGCCTTTTGTGCCAGTAATAAGCCGTGTTAGCTTAGAATCAGCGTCTCGTCCAATGGTGACTACTTTATCGCCTTTATACGAGATAGTCACGGTAACTCCTTCCCTGCACAAGTCCTCAACAATGTCTTTAACAAGCGGCATCATTTCTCTAGCCGCCTTTATGCCGCCAACGCCTCTGTCTATGCTTTCTTTTACACCCTTCTCAGTTGATCCTTGACGAACACTGGAGATGATTTCTTTAATGAAATCTTTGTCTTTAGCGTTAACGTCAATTTTCTTTTCCTGTGCAGTAATTTCAAGTGCTTCAGTATTGTCCTGACTAACAACCATCTTTCCTGACTTAATAGTCTCAACTAATAAAGTAGTCAACTGCATTTTACTCGCCTAGAAAAACAGTTTAGGTCACTGTTGACTCAGCTTCTTGAGCATACGTTATGTCTAAAACAATTGCGCCGTTTAACGTGGTTTTCATTACGCCTGTGTCAAGAGTCAATTCTTCAAAACTAAGCTTTAGATCCGATTTCTTACCCGCAAGCCTGTCAAGCACCGCTATAATTGTGTCACCCATTGTTTCAGCGGCTTTTTCTGCACCATGAGCAGCTTTCTCCATACCTTGCGACATGCTCTTTGACATGTTTTCACTTTTTTCTTCCATTAAAACACCATAAAACTAGCGTGATTTAAACTATAAATACTTAGCTAAACATGAATTTGATAAAATACCAACCGTTAAATTGATTGTTTAAGCGTAAAAAAAGAACTTTTAATGTAAAAAAGAAACAACTCTTCTTCTATAGTAAGAGGGCAATTACAATATCGTTCACGTTAGTTCCAGTTAATCCAGTAAACACTAAATCCTCAAGCCGAGAAAAAAACCTGTAAGAATCATTCTCCAGCAAGCAGCACTCAGGATTCAATCCTGCCAACTCTGCCCTCTTCAAAGTGTCTTCATCAATTATTGCTCCAGCAGCATCCGTTGGGCCATCCACGCCGTCAGTGCTCAACGAAGCAAAAACGAACCCTTTCACTCCTTTAAGCTGAATTGCTGTGGCTAAAGCTAGTTCCTGATTTCTTCCGCCAACGCCTTTGCCAGTCACATTTACAGTGGTTTCTCCGCCAGCAAGTATAGCAATCGCCTCTTTAGATGCCGCTGCCGCTCGAATTTTATTTGCCAATTCCGCTGCCACTTGACGTGCTTCCCCTTCGAGACTGCAGGTTAACAGGGATGTTTTGATTTTTTGTGATTCAAAAAACCTTTTTGCTGCCCTACAAGCTGTTTGGTTGCTTCCGATGATTACGTTGTGTACCTTTTTGAAGATGGTGTCGTTTGGTTTCTGCGTTTCAGGAATCAAGCCTTCTATGCCTTGAAGAATAATATTTCGCACGCTGCCCGAGGCTTTCTCCCAGATATTGTACTTTTCAAGGATTACTTTGGCATCTTGAAAGGTGAATTTGTCAGGCGATGTTGGTCCAGATGCTATGTCGCCAAGCACATCTCCAACCACATCTGAAATTATCAAGCTTAAAACAGTTGCAGGAGCAGCCACTTTAGCTAAGCTGCCACCCTTAACAGCTGACAAATGCTTCCTCACCGCATTTATCTCGCCAATTTTCGCGCCACTCTTCAACAGGGTTTGCGTGAGTTCCTGCTTCTCTTTCAGCGTTAATCCTTCTCTGGGCAGCGGCATAAGGCTTGAGCCACCACCTGAAAGCAGGCAAATCAAAAGGTCGTTGCTATTTGCGTTTTTGGCGATGTCAAGCATCTGCATTGTGCCTTCAACGCCTGCTTGGTCGGGAATCGGGTGATTTGCTTCGTTTAGTTTGATGTGTTTTGTTTTGGCTTTGCATCCTTTAGGCACGTTGATTACGCCTTTGGTTATGCGTTCACCTAAAATCTGCTCTAAGGCTGATGCCATTGCGCCGCTTGCTTTTCCACCGCCAACCACATAGATATTTCTGTACTTGTCTAAATCAAATGATAAGTCATTGATGTTGAGGATTGACTTTTTTAGCGTTAGTTTGGATTTTACGAGTTTGGCTGGGTCAACTTGGTTTAAAGCTTCTCGGTAGCAGTTCAAAATTAGAGAACGAGCAAGTCTTGCCTTTTCGCTTTTTCCGTTTTCTATTAGTTGGTTTCTATTTTTTACTGTTGCCAAGTTGCCTGCCTAATGTTACTGTTTGACTTTAAGTTTATATCAATTTAGAATCGGTTGCTGTGTGTTTTAGGTTTTAGTGCTTTTTCTTTTTCCTGAACGACAAACCGACTATAACAAACAGTACAACGGCAACAATAATCATAGGCAGTATGATGGGGTTAAGCAGGATTCTACCCGTCATCTCTAGAAACTTGGCTATTGGATTGTCTGAAATCGACTCTGGCGCTGCCTGAGGAATTGGTGCATACTCGTAGGGAATATTTTGGGGCAGTGCAAGCTGTTGTTGCCTTATCGGTGCCGCTTGTTCTGGATTCGTTATCCATTCAAATGCTCTAGCTACTCCGAACAAGTTTAAAGTTGAGATGGCGTATTGGGCTGCGTAAACGTCGTATGATGGGTACATAAGGTCGCTGCTTGAGTTGCTGTGTCCAATGCATAGTGCATGTGCTAGTTCGTGTGTGGCTACGCTTTGAACGTCTTTCTCTGTTAATACAAGGTATTGTGATTCTGCTGCTAGGTTGATTACACATTTTTCGATGGTTCCGTTGTTATAGGGGATGGTTGTGGCTAAACCGATGGAGTCTTGACCGTTGATGGCGACGGATTGGGAATAGTTAACGTAGATGTCAAAATCTGGCTCTGACTGGTTTACGACTTTTGCCTCCAGTTTTACGGCTGATAAGTAAGTGTAATCTGGGTAGTTGGTGGCAAAGAACTGGATGGCTTGATTCCATTGGTTGATGGCTCTAAGTGTTGAGTTTACTAAGCCTTGTGTCCACCAAGACTGGTCTTCAGCTGTAACAATAAGCGTTTTAAGCGCGGTTTTGTTCCAAGTGTAGCCTCCAACTTCAATTACAAACGTGTCTTGAGTTGGCGTTTGAGCTTGAACCTCAACTACTGTTGCCCCCAAAAGTATTACAAACAGTATAAAAACGGAAAATTTCATAATATGTTTATTGCGTTTTTGATTTTAAGGCTACTGGCAACTTGGAGCTTCTAAAGTCATAATTTCTAAACAAAGGTTGGGTATGTTTAGGCTCTCT
>CAYMLF010000198.1:0-3981 GCA_964391275.1 uncultured Candidatus Bathyarchaeia archaeon | reverse complement strand
TTGTTTTGGGGTAGAGCTGATCCCACATTGCGCCGCCTCCAACATAGCCTGTTGGTGGGAAAGCGCCTAAAATTGGCCACCATTCACGGTTTTCAACGTGGGCTGGGCGTGTCCAGTAGTCGCTGGGTAGTGGTGATTCAAGCCATGATGCGACCATGTCTGCTTGTACTGTTAGTGTTCGTTCGGGGGAACTTGAGGGCTTATAGTATGCTGACTGTAGGGTGACGTTGCCTGATTCCATGAATCCACCGCGGACTGTTGCTACAGGGAAATAGGTTCCTAAGAATTCGAATTTAAGTTTCCATTCTCCAACTTGGTCGGCAACGTATTCAAACCATGCTGTTGCATCGGCTGGGTAAGAGTCAATTTCTATTACGTCCGTGGCTCCGTCTGGTTTAGTAATTGTAACTTTGTAGCCTTCATGGTGTCGTGCTGCATGAGTTGCGGGTGTTGTCCAAATGTTGACTAGAAATGATTGACCAAGACCGATAACGTTTGGTCTAAAGCTTAAGTGTGCTGTGGTATCTACTTGAACGCTGGGTGTGGCTCCGGCAGGTAATTCTCCGGTCGTTTGTGTCGTTACGTCTGCTTGTGCAGGGTTGTTTGCGATTAAAATTGAAGCTATTACTAGAATTATAGCAATAGCTAAGGTGTTAGTTTTGTTTTTCATTTTTTGCAGTCTCTCCCATTGAGAATAAACTTTCTGCTTTGTTTATTCTCATGATTTATTAATGATTGATTGCTTAATAACAGAGTGTGGAAAGTAGCTTCTGATGACAAAATAGACGACAAAAAAGCTTAGAATTTTTAAAAATAAAGGCTCTTTGAATGTTTTATCAAAAAGTTGTTCTGAAATTTATTATTTATTATAATTGCTTATTTTATTGAATATTATAAGTTTAATACTAATGGGTAATCCCTTAACTTTAATAAGTCTTATATAATATTTTATCACAAATGGTAGAACTCGTTGAGAGTCGGATTGTTTGACTGCACAATACGCAACCCCTGAAGAATTCCAAGTATTAACTAGGCTTGGCTTAACCCTTAACGAAGCAAGAGTTTTGATGGCTCTTTACGCCTCTGAAAATCTAACTGCTAAATCCGTTTCGAAAGCTTCAGGTGTTGCTAGAGAAATTGTTTACCAAATAATCCCTAAACTTCAGAAAAAAGGTTTGGTTGATGAATTAGTCACAACGCCAAAAACTTTCAAAGCTGTGCCTTTGGAGAATGTGTTGGAGGTTCTTTTGCAGCAGAGAAAACAAGAGGATAAAGAATTGTTTTCTAAAGCTAAGGAAATGGTAAAGAGGCAACAGCAAAATAATGTGGGGATTATGAATGATGATTCCAACATAACGATTATTGCCCCAAAAAAAGGTGACCGCAACTGGAAAAAGGATTGGATGACCTACAAAAACTGTGCAGATATAATCATGCCTACAAACAAGTTTTTGCAGTGGCCACAATTCTATGCGGAGCCAACTATTGAAGAGGCTTCCAAAAGGAAACTAAAGATACGCATGGTCACTGAAGCATCAACAAAAACCATACTTGAAAATCCACCTGCAAAATATTTCTCGCCAACGCTGGCTTCCAAATTAGGATATATCGAATACAAGTTTGTGGATACAACGCCTGTTGAACTTGTGATTTTTGACAAGAAAATTATGTATCTTTCAACTCAGAAGGAAAAGCAAACGAAAGATATGGTGTGGCTTCGTTCTAATAACGGGTTTTTAGTGGAGATGGCAAACAACTATTTTGAAAGTTTGTGGTCTAATACGCTTGATTCAAAAAATGCGGCTTCAGCTCACAAAACCCTTTCAATTATGCGGCAGAATTATCGTTGAGCCATAATCATGGCGTGAGCTTTATCATAAGGCTCTAAATCTACAATTTCTTTAACGTTAAAGCCTCTGTTTTTTAGAACATTAGCTTCTTGCCTGTAGACGGTTTCTGGAGCCATAGTAACATCTATGCTTTGAGCTTTACATGCAAGCATAACCCAGCCTGACGGCTTCAAGAACACGTCAGCATTGTCTGCAAGCAGTTTTGCCTGTTCTGGCTGGGCAACGTCGCAATAGATTGTATCCACCTTGCCAGAGACGAACATAGCATACTTTTCTGGCATACGAGCGTCAGCAAGGAAAGGTGAAATGTTAGAACGGTAAGCTGCGACATTGTTTACTAAGTCACGAAGTGAACGTGAAGCAAATTCAATGCAGTATTGGTGACCTTTTTCGCCGATGATGTCTGAAACGTGGCTTGGTGTGGTTCCTGATGCTGCGCCTAAATAGAGAATTTGTGAGCCTGGCTCGATTGGGACTGTTTGTATGCCTTTTAAGATTGCTCCGGCTAGTTTGCTTCGAAAGGCGTCCCAAATGCGGTACTCAACGTTTTTAACGTGGATTAAGCGTTCGCCATAGACAGTTAACCCGGGGGTTAAGTTGCGTGTGGCTAGCCGTTGCACCCCACCTTCCAGCATGGCTTGGTATATTTCTTTAAATTTTGGGTGAGGTTTGACTTTAATGTGCACGTTTTTCTTTTCTCCGCTTGTCATCTCGCCATTTGCGGTTGCCGTGTTTTCTGTCTTTGTGGTCTCTGAATCCGCCATGTCTATGCTTGTCTCTTCGCTCGAAGCGTTGTTCGCGGTCTTTATACTCGCGTTCTTGCCGCGGCTTTGGCTCTTTTGGTGGTGGAGGCTCTTTGTATTTCTCGCGGATTTCGTCTAGGCGTTTGTTGATTTCGCCTTTCAGCATGTCGCCGATGTAGTTGCCACCGAAAGCGTCTGCGCGTGCTGCTATTGAGAGTTTGCCTGCGATAACTCTAGCAATTTTTCCTCTTTGCCAGCGTTTCGCGTCGTGGAGAAGAGTGTGTTGGAAGATTAAACCGTGTTTAGGCGGTCTAGCGCCTGTTTTTAGTGAGCGAAAAAGGGCTTTTTCTGCGCCCAAAACTTGGATGGTGCTTGCGGGTCGCATGGCTAGGTTTTGAAGGCTGCCTGCGATGGCGATTAGTCTTGCGCCCAAGAGTGCTCCTGCGACTGTGCGGACGTTTGGCGCGAGTTCTTCCATGGTGTGGTCGACGTAGTTTTCCATGTTTTTGCGTAGTTCGTAGAGTGAGAGGACGTCTTTGCTGAGGGTTTGGATTTGTTGCAGGTCTGTTTCTAAAATGTCGGCTCCCATTGAGGATTGAGCAGTTTTAGCGAGTAGTTCAGAGCGTTCGTTTGGTATGCCTTCTGCTTGTACTGTTTCAAAGGTGTAGTTTTCTCTGTAGCCTAGTTTCATTACGAGTCTTGCGTATGTTTCGTGTTTTTCGATTAAGCGGTCCATTTCGGGGAAGTAGACGCCATACCATTCGCGGAGTCTGCCCATGAACAGGTTTACCGTGCGGTCCAAGTCATCTAGGGTTTGAATTGCCTGTGCAACAATTAGGTCGCGTTTTTCTGATGCGCCTTTAATTCTTAGTTTGGCAAGTTCGAGGCTGACGTTGCGGTTCCAGAGGCCAAGGTCTTGCTCGTCTTTTACAAAGCCAGTTTCAAGTGCAACTTGACTCATTTTTCCTCGAAGCACTTCAGCTTCTGTGGGGCTGGCAACTTCAACGTTGACGCCGAATTTCTTCTTCGCTTGGTCTGAAACATCGCCGTTTTCAAATACGAGAGTATCGTAATCTGCGTTTTTTAGTAATGTGATTAGTGAAGAGAGTTCGTCTGAAACTTTTCCAGATTCAACTTTAAGTAAGCTTTTTGCTGCTGCCTGAGGCTTTCTTTGAAACAGAACTTTCTCTACAATGTTGTTCTTTTCGTTAAAAGCGGCAACGCCGAACGGGTATTGAATTATGAATGCCTTCATTATCTTTAAGCCTCATTATAAGCTACCTATTGACAATGCACAGTATTAATAAATAGTTTTGTTACGCAAAACCATGCAAACGCAGATTTCCTATGTCAGGTTTGCTCTGTTGCGATTTTTTTCTATAGCCCCC
>CAYMLF010000197.1:0-3985 GCA_964391275.1 uncultured Candidatus Bathyarchaeia archaeon | reverse complement strand
GTGGTTGTGTAGTTTCCTGGCAGTCCCAGATTGTTAGTGTGCAGGTGAATAGTGTGGGGCAGGTTTAGCAACTTGTTTACTTCAGCTAAGCCACAAATGATTTCTCGAGGAGTAATGCAGAAATGCGGCACTTGGTCGTCAATGCTATGCACGTTGCGTCCAAAACCCCAAGATTCTAAACCGCCTGGATTAACAATTTTTATGGCGTAACCTTTGGTTGTTTCCAGCATCCATGCAACATGACGAGCGCATTCTTCAACTTTGCCTTTGCTCAAGTTCTCTAAAACAAACCACCAGTCACCTAAAAGCGGGTATGTGGCTTTGTCCAGCATTGGAATGTCGTTTAATTCTTCGTGAGTGTGCTTGGCTGATAAGGGAGCCATTGAAGGATTCATAACCGTCGTGTAACCCATCTGCGAGTAACGGTAACCAGTAACATATGTTGACGGAATCGAGTAGCCAGTTCCACCACGTGTTATAGCTGTTTTACGCACAACATCTTTAACGTGGTCTTCTGGACGAATTATTCTTCCAGTGTTAACTTCGCCGCCTGCAATGTGAGTGTGAATGTCCACACCGCCAGGCATAACAATTAAGCCTGAAGCATCAATAACTTTAGCTTTACTCTCGTTAACGCTCTTCACTATTTTGCCGTCTTTTATGGCTATATCCATTTTTTGACAGTCAATCTTGTTGAGGGGATCAATGACAAAGCCGTTTTTTATGAGAACTTCAGTCATTTAGGCAACCTCCTTCTTAACCGCTCTTTTACGAGGCTTCTTGGCAGCCTCTTTTAAAGCAGCTTTTTGCTCATCTTTAGGTTCTGCCCCGCTTTTTGCTGCCTTCTTGGCTTTGATAGCTCTTATTTCCGCAAGAATCTTGCGTAAAAGCACCTCGTCATTAAGTATTCCCGGCGGCGGCTCGACAACTTTGCGCAGCATGATTGGCACGTGATCCATACGGTAAGCTGTGCCTTCATACTCTATGCCACACCACTGAGTCGGAAACACAACATCACCTAGACGCGAGATAGCGTTCCAGTCAGGGTTAATAGTGATTAACGGGTGCTTCATCATGTTTTGAACCGCTGGCTTGGGGAAGTGCGCACCTGGGTCTGCGGAAATTACAAGTGTTGCATCGTTGTCTCCGCGTTTTAGCAAGTCAATGGCCGTGAATTCGCCAGGGTTATACTGTGGGTAGCCTTGTGAGAAGTCAAGCGCGTATGGATAGCCTGTTTGCCAAGCGAAAACAACGTTTGCGCCTGTAACGTTAAAGTGACCTCTCATCGGGGCGATTGTGAACTTGGTTTTCCGGTTAAGGTCACGTGTCAACGCGATTGCGATTTCAATGTTTCTGAATCTACCAGCGCTTGCAGTTAAGCCTAAACCGAAGAAGATGACACCGAACTCCGCGTTTACCATGGCGTCAGCGACTTCTTTTAAGTAGTCAACTGGGACTCCACCGACTTTCTCCACGTCCAATTCTTGGTCATTAACTAAACAGCGTAGCGCCTCAATTATTTCATAGTCTTTGTTTGGTTCAACCTGAACAAAGTAGTCGGCTACTTCAGCGGTCATAGTTTTTCTAACATCAAAAACTATCATTTTACGACCCATCTTTTGGAAGTTTTCAGGTGGAGCGTTGACAGTGCAGGTTTGAGGTCGTGGAGGCGGTTGATAGCGAACTTGAGTCCGTTGTAGTGCAGCTCTAACTTTTTTATTGCCTGATTCAGCTTTTAGTTTTTGAACATAATTTTTGAATTCGCTTTTCTCGAAACGTCCTTCAGAGAAGGATGTGTATCTTTCAACATGTCTTGGATGTGAATCCCAAGGGTTACATGCCCAGTAAACAATTAAGTCGGCGCGGTGACGGATTTGACCAAGAGTACAAGTGGGGATACCAATTTCCTGGGTTGCCATAACTGAAGGCCCATGGCAAACACTGCAGCAGTTGTCTAGTGTTGCGCCTAATTCTTCAGCTAATTCGACACCTACGTGTTGGGCTTCGCTTGTGGAGCTGCTCCAGCCAAACAGTAAAGGATATTTTGCGTCAGTGAGGATTTGGGCTGCTTTATGGATGGCTTCATCCATTGTTACAGGAACCAGTTTCCCATCCTTTCGTATCATAGGCTTTAGAATGCGCTCATCTTTGTATCCGTGAACCATTTTTGCTTCACAGACAGCGCAGCCATTCTTCATTTTAACAATCTCGTTGTTCTCCACTGTAACTTCGAGATCGTCACATAAGCATCCGCATATTGGACAAACAACTGATTTGACTTCTGTCATTTTACATTACCTTCCCATATTGCTCTTTTAGAAGCTCGTTTAAGGTTAAAACGGGCTTATCTGGGGCAGGTTCAACTTCAACCTGAAAGCCCTTAAACAGGGGCATACCCATACTGTAAGTGTCATCGCCGCAAACAGCGTTTGCCCATAAACCGCATGGAATAAATATCGTTCCAGGCATAGCGCCACGAGGAAACTTTTTTGCTTTAACGACAACCGAGCCAAACTTGGAGGTCACTTGCACATTTGACCCGTTTTTTAACCCAAGTTTCTTGATGTCTACTGGGTCAAGAAAACAGATCGCTGCACTTTCAAAGTATTCTTTTGAGCCTTTTCCCATCTCTTTGCCTACGCCTTGATCAATTGTTCTTCCAGTAATTAGTGTTACACGAAGCTTTTGCTCAACCATGGTCTCCGACCTTATCAATAGAAATTTAGGCAGTTATATTTAAGAGTAAGTTCATAAAAAACGCAAAATCAAACATCAATAATATATATTCATGAAGCAGTTAAAACAGCGCTAAAACTGAAAAAACAAGAAAAAATTAAAGCGTTAAGGTAGGTCAATTTGGGACTATTTTATTTTGGCGTGGGCAGCCTTAAACTTGCCGTTGTAAGTGCGTTTGCCATGGGTGCTCTCTTCGCAGGTTACTTCGCCTTCAAGGGTGACTCCGCGTAGTCGCCTCAAGTCTTTGGTCATGTCGGGTTGGTTGTCGTCAAACCAGCACATAACATAATGGTCAGCTTTACCTTCAGGCGACGCAAGGTAGTCCGCGTCCCCCATAAGCGTAAAGAAATCCTCCATAATGCCAGCGTATTTTTGGTCTTGTGTACGAGTTAAAGTCAGCTTTTTTGCTTTCACAACAACGAAGGGGTCAACTTCAGGGTTAACATCACGCTCTTTAAAGATGCATACTACAGGTTTATTCCAAACCATTTCTGACAAAGAAATTCCTCAAAAATATTTACCCTAAAGCTGTTATTTAACGGTATTGCAGTTTGAGATTTAAAAAAAGGAAATGTTATACAGGCGTTAGGGTTATGTGAAACTCTGATGCACCTGGTGGGAAAACAAAGAAGACTGTGTAGCATTGTTGTGTTGATTCGCCAAAAGTTTGAATGTATGGATTATTAAGTTTGATTGCGAAATCGGCGTTTTCTATCGCCTCAATAACCTGGTATAGATCGCCTGCTTTACAGATATGGTTGGTTCCTTCATCCCAGTAGCCTTTGTAGATGTACACGTCTGTCCAGCCGTTGGCTCCGCCTTGCATTTTGGTGCAGTTGACTGTTAATTGCATTTTTTCGTTCGCCGCAACTGTGAAGGGTACATAAGCTGTTGGTACTGAGGCATTGAGGAATCTTAGGCAATCACTTGAACCGCTTATTGTAAAATCTATCTCTCCTGTTGGCGTCCGTTTGGCTGGAGGATTCAAAGATAAAGCAACCGCTGCCAATGCACAAACAATTATGACTGCAATGATTACGCTTAAAACCAATTTTTTGTTCATCTATCCTTCATCCTTTAATCCTTAAGTAGCAGTCAACTTGCTTATGTCTAGCAAGTTTTGTCCTGCCTTGCCATCATAGGTTCGATTTAGTAGATTAATTTTGTGGAATTTCAACCTGAAAAGTGACTAGCAGGTTAATAGGAAAAACTAAAAAGCTCTCTTTAACATCTTACTGTATGAAATATT
>CAYMLF010000196.1:0-4008 GCA_964391275.1 uncultured Candidatus Bathyarchaeia archaeon | reverse complement strand
CAGATTAAGCCGTGAATGTAACGGTGCGGCGTAACGTCAAAGGCGGGGTTGCGCACTTTGAGTTTTTCTGGGGCTTCCTTCCAAACCTCGTCGGGGCTGCGTTGCTCGATTCCTTCCAACTCGCCATATAGGGTTACTGGGTCAAACTTTAAAAGTTCAGTAACTACATAAAACGGCTTACGCGCTTCATGAGCCAGCACTGCCAATCCGCCTGTGCCAATCTTGTTTATCACGTTGCCCTCTGAAGTAATTGCGTCAGAGCCGACAAGCACCAAATCCGCCCTCGGCATGAACGTTCGTGCAGCTGAGTCTACAATAAAAGTTGTTTCTAACCCCAACTCGACCATTTCTTTGGCTGTGATTCTACCTTGATAGGCGGGACGGGTTTCAGTGCAGATTACTTTAAAGCTTTTGCCGCTGTGCTTTGCTTTAGCCAGCAGGCGCGTCACCGTCGAGGAGTGACAATGAGTGAAAACCGTCATGCCATCGCATATGCGTCTTGAACCAATCTCTGCAATTTTCTCTCTTGAATCATCCAACTCTTTGAGGAAAACATCAGCGTTTGAAACTAGCATACTGCAGAGTTCTGGGACTTTTTGGCTGCTGCTTTCTTTAACTTGCCCTATCAAGCATCGGATTGCATTGCGCATCAACGGCTCAGTTTCTCTGGTGGCAAAAAGGATTTCTTGCGCCCGCTTAAGCTCAACCAAGTATTCACTTTTACTTTTTGCCTTTGTTTCCCGCGACAATGTTTGCAGAGCGTTTACAGCAGCTATGGCTGCGTTTCTTGCACCTTGAACTTCAAGCTTGCGAATTTTTTCTGCAGTAGCTTTCACAGCTTCCATAATTTTCAACCTGTGTTTTAGTTAGGTATTGGATGGTGAAGCATATAAGCAAATTGAACAGTTTGTGTTCTGAGCATTATGCTTCCAAACCGCGGCGAATTAGGAATACTGGAGCCAATCATTGGGTCATGGTACACTTCACTGGAAAACCCGTTGCAAGCTCAAGTGCAAGTTTTACAGGACTTGCTTAAAAAGTACGCGTTAACTGAGTACGGAAAAAAATTTGGTGTCCAAGACGTCGCCAACATTGCAGATTACCACGAAAAAATTCCCATCATAAACTATCAGGGCATGCTTCCCTACATCGCTGAAATTCAGAGGGGCAATTACAGCGCGTTTTTGCCTGAACCAGCTGAGCACTGGGTAATGACAAGAGGCTCCACAGGCAAACAATCCAAAGTGCTGCCTGCCACCCAGACGCATCTGAAGCAGATTTTCACCTGCGGCGCGAGGGGTTTAATCAATTATGCGCTGCGTACGCAGAATTTTGATGTTTTCACTGGGGTTATTTTGAATTTGAATTTTCCCTCCAGCGTTCACACGATGCATCAAAACGGCAAGGAAATCACTTATGGTTACAGTTCAGGCACTTACGCACGGCTTAATCCCATGTTTGACCGCGTAAGTTTGCTGCCCCGTCAAGAGGAAATTGACAAGTTGGGCTCAGGCATTGGCAGGCGGGATTGGGAGAGGCGGTTTGACTTGGTGTATGAGCAGGCGCGCAGCGAAAACGTTACTGCAACAATGGGTGTGACGCCTGTAATTTTGGGGTTTGCAAAATACGTCAAGCACAAGTACGGTAAAAAGCCTGTGGATTTGTGGAAGCCTAAAGCGCTTTTCTGCACTAGCGTTCGCAAAATCCAGTTCAAGTATGCTCCAGTGCTGCGCAAGTATTTTGGCGATGTACCGATTGTGGAGATGTACACGGCAACTGAGGGCGTGTTTGGTCAGCAGCTTGACGATTTACCGTATATTACGCCGAACTTTGACGCGTACTTTTTTGAGGTTAAAACAGGCAAGGGCGTGAAGTTGCTTTGTGACTTGAAACGTGGGGAATGGGGCAGCTTGATTATTTCTTCATGCATGTTTCCGCGTTACGAGATTGGCGACTTGATTGAGTCTGCAGGCAAAAACTATTACCGCATCTTTGGCAGGTCTAATGCTTCAACGGTTCTTGAGCATCGCTTGTACCGCGTGTTTTTGGGTTGGTTGCTGGGTTAGACTCTGGGGCTGCGTCGCTTTGCCGTGGTAGCTATGTAGGCTGCTGCGATGATGATGACTATGCCGATTAACACCAGCATGAATGGCCAGGTTGCGCCTGTAAGGTATCCGCTTGCGCTTAGTAGGCTAAAGATGCCGATGATAATGAGGATTAAGCCGCCGATTAACCATCCAACGAAGCCTTGTTCGCCTTTTTCTCCTTTCTCGTTTTTTTCGTCTTTCTCGTTTTTCTCGGATTTTTCATCGCGCCTGCGGTAAACTGGAGCCTGCTGCGCCTGTGCATGCGTTTTTAGGGGTGAGCCGCATCGTGGGCAAAACGTCATGTTTTCATCGACTTGGTTGCCGCATTTTGGGCAGTAGGGCATAAAATTCGTTTCTCCAATATTTGTTTAGGGGGGTTTGAGTATTTAAAATATCACTTGATTTGGTTGGCTTGGTGTTTGAGCGTTTGTGGACATACAATTTGACATACATTTTGATATCAGTCTGGCATGGCTGGAGCCTAACGCGCTGGCTTGTCCCTAAATTGAAAAGTTTATAACTAGAAAAGCGGTCTCGTGTCATTGAGAACCAATCAGACAAGGAAGTGACCCCTGCGAGACAGGATGAACACGAGACCCTTGAAACCCTTTTCAAAAACGTAGACTTAAGCTTTGCTAATCATACGATAAAGCAATGCTTCCATCTTAGCGGTTCAGGAAGACCACCCAGAAACCCAGCAGGACTCTTTAGAGCATTTTTAATCATGCGACTAAAAGCCGTACGAAGCCTAAGAGAAATGACACGCATACTAAACACCGATTTTAGAATAAGAAAGCTCTGTTTAATCAAAGATAACCAAAGAGGCTACACTCGAAGCGTAATGAGCCGATTCTCCAAAAAAGTAGGCCAAAACAACCTCAACAGAATAATCGATCAAAAAGTAATCAAACTACTCAAAAACCAACAAAGCAGAGAAGTAGACGTTGTGCTGGATGCTTCTTTTATTAAGGCTTGGAGCACACGTCACCCAACAGATAACCAAATCGGCTTCTCAGATGCACAAGCCAGAGTTGGCAGATCTGGCCGATCATATGCACTGGGCTACAAAATGCACCTATCAATCGGCCACAAAACAATGCTTCCTCTCTCAAGCGTTTTTGCCTCTGCAAACCAAAACGAAAAGAAACATTCACTGACTCTACTAAAAAAGGCAAAGGAAATTCTCAAACACTGTAAAGCTAAAGTTAGAAGTGTAGTAGCGGATAGCCAATACAGCGATTCTAAGCTCAGGTGTGCTGTGGAGAGGGCGACTATTCCGTATCCTGCTAATCATAGCAAGGGTGTGGAGGGTCTGTTGCGAGTTGATAGGAAGTTTAGGACTTATGGGTCTTTGGAGGACAAGTTGGAGTATCATAAGAGGCCGCCTATTGAGGCAGTTAACAGTTTTTTGAAGACGCAGTTTAGCATGGCTAACAACAAAGTCAGAGGACTATCGCAGGTAACGTTCTATGCATTGTGTAGCATTCTATGTTTAGTGTTAAATAGAGAAGCAGCACAGAGAATTGGCAGATATGAAAAAGCAGTATCACCGACTTACTTTAACACTTAATTTAGGGACAAAGCGGCGCGCTTTTGGAAACTATAGCCCCCTTATATAAAGGCGGATTCTAGGGCTATGTTGGTGGCAGCGAGGTCTCTTACAGCTGACCCCCTCCCTTATTTAAAGCCATGTTGAAAGTTGCGCTGACGCCCTCCGCCGCTACTGCAAAAAGCCCAAACCGCACCAACACTACCCCGCAGTCAAGCCGCAACATCACCGAAAGCTCTAAATGCACAAAAAGCGGTTCTCTTCAAGAACGCAAAAACAGGGCCGGTAGATCAGCCTGGCATGATCGCCGCGTTCGCAACGCGGAAGCCGCGGGTTCAAATCCCGCCCGGTCCACCACAACATTTGAACGTA
>CAYMLF010000195.1:0-4030 GCA_964391275.1 uncultured Candidatus Bathyarchaeia archaeon | reverse complement strand
TGTGGAACAAGGCAACAAGCTAAAGCCACTCTGAGCCACTGAATTAAGGCATAAAAATCGAGGCAAGCTTATCCTTACCCCGTGCCAGAAATGATGATGTTTACACTAAAAGCAGTTACCTCTGTTATATCCGAATCCACCGTCAAGACTAGCTCTGCAGATACACTGTCACCTGCATTTAATACAGCGTTTTCCCTATTCCAAGTAATAGCCATAAAGTCACCAGCAGTTACAGGATTCCAACTTGAGGTTGACATTGACAAAGTCAAAGGAAGACCGCCTGTGTTTTTGATATAAACCGTCCGCGAAACAGTTGAGCCTGGAGATACAGAGCCCCAGTTTATTGTACTCAAAGGTTGAGTGCATTGACTATCCGAAAAAACGCCTACATTTACTGTTGTTATGGTTCCAGAAGAAGAAATGTTTTGGCTAATCGTCAACAAACCAAGCGTTGAAAGCGACAAAAGCATCACTACCACGATTATTGCTAAAAAAGCATGGGTTGATAGTCTTTTCAAAAAAAAGAATTTCACAAAAAAACGCTCCAATGTACTTAATTACGCCAATTATTTAATCGTTTGTTGGCGTCAAGCATATAATACAATTATTGATTGCTTATAACATTTAAGTAAACTATCGACTACAATAAATTACAGAAGGCGACAATTTAGCCCTAAATTTGTATTACCTAAAGCAATATACCGATATATAACTTGAGTTTGACCTGCCTCAAGATTTTTTAACAAACAACTCACAAATTACAGTTTACAGTTTAGGTTTTACTTGAAAACAAAAAAATACCAAATGGTTTAACCAACCCGATGCAGAGCGCTTTTTTCACGTTTATTTAAACTTCTTACCAGCAAATGAGGGATTAATTATATTAATTAATAAATACATCATATGCAATCAAACTACAGAGGATAGCATGGCATGGCTTGGTATGATGACCCCACAATCATTATAGTTATAGCTTTAGTGGTAATAGTCGCAGTAACCGCCTCCATGACTTTGCTTTTTGCCATGCGACTTCGTGAAAAGAAAAAACCTCCAGAAAAACTAAGAAAAGAACCTGAAGAAGTCGACCTTGAATTAACCAGTTTACCTTTTAGATTATCTAAAAGTATCCAAACAACAACAGCCTCTAACGCCAAAGACGAATTGCGTATTTTGGATTTAGAGCGAGAAATCCTTGGAGATTCAATTAGGCGCCTTTATGAAGCCCAAGCTGAAGGCAAAATTACTGAAGTAGAACGGGAAAGACTTGCC
Organism: uncultured Candidatus Bathyarchaeia archaeon; assembly: GCA_964391275.1. GTDB lineage: Archaea > Thermoproteota > Bathyarchaeia > Bathyarchaeales > Bathycorpusculaceae > Bathycorpusculum. The sequence continues at coordinate 2,761 of CAYMLF010000195.1, read as the reverse complement.
AGCACCTACAAAAATCGAATGAATACGATCAAGGAATCCATAGCAAAAGACGAAACCATTGTTGCACTTCACGAACTTGAAGGCATGCAAGAAGATTTAATGAAACTCTTCAGCGAACGCTTCGGCGAATTAACATCAAAAATTGAAGAGCTCCGCGGAAGAATCGACATCAAACCCATAAAAGAAATCCCAATTAAACTGCCTACACAAGCACCTACACAAATTGAAGAAGATGAAGACGAAGAAGAGGATGAGGAACCAACAAGTCAAGGACCAAAACCGAAAAAGAAACGCAAAGCGCCAACCGAAAAACCTGATGCCAAATCAGAGGCAGAAAAGAGAATCGAATCAATCAGAAGCGAAGTGGAGAAAGTACTAGACAAACTGGGGCAAATGGAAGTTGAAAGCTAACCAAGATCTGATTGCAGAAGCAAAAAAGAATGCCGCGCTTGAAGCTGTCAAGTATGTGCAAGATGGTTTTATTGTGGGTTTAGGAAGCGGAACCACAGTTGCGTTTGCCATAGAAGCACTGGGCAGACGAATAAAAAGTGAACAACTGAAAGTTATGGGTGTACCCTCTTCCTTGCAGGCGTTTCAATTAGCAGTTCAACATGGCGTACCAGTAACCAGCTTAGACGAGCACCCAATTTTGGACGTTACAATTGACGGCGCCGACCAAATAACGCCTGAACTCTACTTAATCAAGGGCATGGGTGCCGCTTTGTTAAGAGAAAAAATTGTTGCAGCAGCCAGCAAACTCAACATCATAATCGCTGACGAAAACAAGCGCGTCACAGTTTTAGGCGAAAAAAATCAAGCGGTTCCAATCGAAGTTTTACCTTTTGCGGTTGCCTTAGTAAAACGAAGAATTGAAGCAATCGGCGGAACACCAGTAGTTAGAGAAGGAAAAGGCAAACTTGGCGCCATCATAACAGACAATGGCAACCTAATTATTGATGCCACTTTCGGCTTAATCGAAAAACCAGAGGAGCTTGCGGTCAAAATAAAAATGATCCCTGGAGTAGTTGAAACAGGCTTGTTTGTTGACTTAACCGACATTGTGTATCTTGCAACGCCAAACAGAGTTGAAAAAATCGAGCGACACAGAAAGCAAATAACATGAATTCCCATTGTTGCTGATGCTTGATAGCCACACAAATTAAAATATCCAAACAAGTTTACAATTAATAGGTTTTAAGCATATGTCAATAATTTTGTGGATAGCCATAATTGTTATTCTAATTTGGCTTTTCGGCTGGATACTGATACCCGCTGCGGGTCTGTTGATACACATTATTTTAGTGATTGCCATAATTCTCTTGGTCATCTGGTTATTAACTGGACGAAAACCTCGCTTATAGAACAAGGCACTCAGTAAGTCAAACATCCGCTTCCTTTTTTTTAGCAAATCCTCGGCACAGGGTCTCCCACGGGTCTTGCTATGATTCTTTTCCCACCCACAACAGTCTGCATAGCCACGCCCTTAAATGCGTCCGTAACCTCACCGATTATTTGCGCATCTTTACCCTCAGGTGTCTGCTTAAGAAACGCCAAAACCTCATCGGCTCTATCAGAGACTACGCCAAAGAGCATTTTTCCCTCATTTCCAATTTCAAAGGGGTCTAAACCAAGCATTTCACAAGCTGCAACAACGTCTTTTCGAATAGGCACCTTACTCTCTTCAATCAAAATGCCCGCTTTAGACTTCTCTGTAAACTCGTTTAAAGCATCGGCTAAGCCGCCGCGAGTAGGGTCTTTCATGGACACAACGCCGCCGACTTCGCCCAAGACGTGTTGAATAAGCTGATTTAAGGGTTTAACGTCAGAGACTATTTGGCTGCCAAAACTCAACCCTTGCTGAGCAGAAAGCACCGCTACACCGTGATCGCCAATATTACCAGACAAAATTATTTTATCTCCAAAACTTAAATTGGAATCAAGAATCCAACGACAATTAAAGCTTGGTCTGTACCTCTTAACCACTTGAAGGTTATGCTCCAGCGCATCTGACCGGCGACCGATGCCTGAAACATTCATCACGCAACCGCCTAAACTGCCCTTTTCTATAACCTTGGTGTCGCCTGTAACTATGCCTACGCCCGCTTCAATGCAGGTTTGACGCATACTATCTAAAATCTGCTCTAAATCGCGCATGGCTAAGCCCTCCTCTAAAATAAAGCCTGAAGCCAACGCGTAAGGTTCCGCGCCCATGGCGGAAATGTCATTTACGGTTCCAGAAATAGCTATTCGCCCGATGTCGCCTCCTGGGAAAAAGATTGGTTTAACCGCGTGCGAATCGCTTTTTAAAACGATGTCGCCGATGGCTGCGGCGTCGTCCATGGCTTCAAGCGGTACCTCAGCGACAGTACTTAGTCCGCCGAAGGCTTTTACGATGTAGTTTTTGACGAGGTCATGCATGACTGTGCCGCCTGCACCATGCAACATAGTTATCTTTTCGTTTTCAGTCTTCATAATTATTCGCTTCTAACACGTTTAATAACTCAACAAGTTGGCAAAAAATAAACTCATCGCATAAAAAACCGTTTTTCTATAGGTATCCTATGAAAGTATAGACCCCTTTCCCCTACCACTTTTTAGAAAACAATTTAATGATTAAGTTAGAAAGGGCATCAGCACACCTTAAAGGTTTAAATGAATGTAAGCAAACTAACATGACATCAACAAGAAAAACGGATAGGCACAGGTTGCCGGGGTAGCCTAGCCTGGCTAGGGCGCCAGACTCATAATCTGGAGAGTCACA
>CAYMLF010000194.1:0-4033 GCA_964391275.1 uncultured Candidatus Bathyarchaeia archaeon | reverse complement strand
GGCGTTTTAGGCTTATTGCGTTTATGTTTTTGTCGTATGATCGTCCTGAAGATAGACCTCATACAGTTCGATTAGTAGCAACGCAAGTTCTGGGTATGACTGTTGCTCTTGTCGGGGTGGCTTACCTGTATCAATTTTCAGGCTTGCCGCTTGATTTACTTGCTATTCCGTTAATAATTACCGCCTTTGGGGATGGTCTAGCTGAGCCTGTGGGCGTATTTTTTGGAAAACATAAATACAAAACTAAGGACCTATTTGGAGACCGCGTCTACACCCGAAGTTATGAGGGAAGTTCAATGGTGTTTTTAGCATCTATTTTTGCCTTAATCTTTTTTGGTAACCTTTTTCCAGTATATGAACTGGTTTGCCTATTTCTATTCCTGCCCCTGCTAATGACTATAACCGAAGCCTATTCACCTCACACATGGGACAACCCATTCCTATACCTAGTCGGCGGACTAGCAGTCTACATAGTTGTACTCCTACTCTAAAACACATGCCACCATGTAGAACTCAAACTTCCAGAGCGATTGACAAAAAACAAATCACCAAAAGTGAACTGCCCGCGGCGGCGCTCTGGTTCCTTAACCCGTTTGTGATCTGGATTTCTGCTGGTTGGGGCATGTGGGACACGCTACCTGCGTTGTTCTCGGTTTTGGCGCTATATCTGCTCGTGAAGAAGCGCTTTGGGTTTGCTGCGGTTTGTCTTAGTTTTGGGGTGGCTGCAAAGTTGTATCCCGCCCTATTTCTAGTGCCAGTAGCCTTCTACCTCTATAAAACCGTGGGCGCAGGTGAACGGCGACGCGCGTTTGGATGGTTCTTCGGCGTTTTCTCCGGGGTTATACTGTTGCTGTTCTTGACCTATTTGGGTGCAGTAGCTAATTCGATTGCAGACCTCTTTATGTTAGGTGGCGATGCAGCGGTTGGCGTGATTACGCCTCTTGGGCCTTACAGTTTTGGGTTAACTTACTGATCGTTGACTGGTTTGTTGAAGTTGCCAGCGTCGGATGCTTTGGTTACCGTTATCTCGGTAGTTTCTTTAGCTCTCGTCTGCGCCTCGCTGGTTGCGGTGTACTGGCGAAGCAGCAAATTCACGTTTAAGTCGCCGCTGACGAGCTTAGCCATCGTAGTGTTGTTTTGTTTGGCGGCTGTTTTTCTTTCTTATAGGATTATCCCTGAGCAGTGGTTTGTGTGGGTGGTTCCGTTTTTGGTTGTTTTGTGTGTAGCTGGGTATGTTCGGCGGCGAGTGTTTTGGGGGATTTCGCTGGTTGCTTTGGTTTATGCTGTTTTGATTTGTCCTTTGTCGTTTTTCTTTTTGCCGTTCTCGCCCTGGCTTTCTGATTCCTTGGTGGGTATGGTACAATTTGTGTGGTTGATTGACTTTGTCAGGGATGAGGTTTTGGTTCTTGTAGCCATAGGGTTTTCTTTACTGCTGGGCTTATCCGTTTGGCGTTTACGCAAACAACGATTATAGTCCCTTTCCAACAGATTCTAAAAACGGGTTTAGTGTTATGTGATATCTATAATGGACCCATGAGCGGCGCTAGACCAATAAAATAGGTGCCGGTTATTTACGCGGTTTTTTTTGTGTTAATCATGGCGGCGATTGCGTTAGACCATGCCTTGTGTATTTCTACGCTGTCATCACCCATTATTACCTTCATAGCCATACCCACGTAGAGGGCGATAAAGAGTTGAGCGAGCGTTTCTGAATCGATTTTTGTCACGAATTTGCTGCTGTCTATTTGTTTTTGGATTAGCCCTTTGAGGAGTTCTGTGTCTTTTTCGTATTCGGATTTTAGCGATTGTTTAATTTCTTCGTCGTGCGCTGCAATGGCGATGACTTCAAAGAGCATCTCATGGTGTAACCGGTATTTTTTTAGGAGTGCGCCTTGGATTTCCTCTTCTAGGCTGTTGAATCCTTGTCTTTCTAGGGCGGTGCGGAGGAGTTCGCGGAACATGTTGTGGTAGGATAGGACGATTTCGTTTAGGAGTTCTTTTTTGTTTTTGAAGTATTGGTATAGTGCTGCTTTGCTTACGCCTACTTCTTTGGCTATGTCGTCCATTGTTGTTGTTTGGTAACCTTTTTTTGTGAATACTTGGAAGGCGCATTGTATGATTTTTTCTTTAGCTGCTTCTTTGTATTCGGGGATTACTCGGGGCATGTTGTTGTCTTTTGAGTTATTGTTTACTATTGTATTTAAAAGTTTATTTTTGTGACGCAAGGTATAATAAACTGACTTTTAGTCAGTTTGGGGGAATTGAACGTTAAAGGAGTCAAACCAATGAACAAAACCACACAAATCACAAAACCCAATGCAACTGCAAACAGTACAGGCCCATGGCAAAAAACCACAAGCTACGCCACAAAAGTATTACTGGCCATCACAGCAGTCGGACTACTAATCAACTATGTAGAAACAATGGTCATACCAGGATTACCCTCAATCCAAACAGATATGGCCACCAATGCAAGCATCGCCTCATGGATCACTTCAGCGCTCCTAATTGTCGGAGCCACCTCAGCACCACTCTTCGGCAAACTAGGCGACAGCTATGGGAAAAAGAAAATGGTGCTTATCTCCCTTGGATTCTACATGGTGGGAGTCGGCATCGCAGGCTTCGCACCAAATATCTATGTACTTATTACCGCAAGAGCCATTCAAGGTGTCGGCTTCGCAATTATACCCTTAGGTATCTCAATCATTACTGATGTTTTCCCCAAAGAACGCATTGCAACCGCACAGGGCCTAATCAGCTCAACCTTCGCGGTAGGCTCAGCATTAGGCCTTGTTTTAGGTGCATATGTAATCCAGAGCCTTAGCTGGCATTACGCATTTTATACTGCATTTATTTTGAGCCTAGTGATGTTTACGATTGTTTATAAAACGCTTAAGACTGATGTACCTCAGGTAAAAAGCAAGATAGACTACACAGGTGCCACTCTGCTGGTTGCCGGCATAGCTTTGGTTCTAGTCTACATCACTGAAGGTACTAGTTTAGGTTGGACGTCACTACCCGAGGTTGCATTGCTGGCTGTCGGTGTTGCTCTTATCAGTGCATTCATTGCTTATGAAAATCACACGGAAACGCCATTAATCAAACTCAGCCTACTGAAAATCAAAAATGTGCTTATCGCTAATTTGATAGGCGTGATCTCAGGTGTAGTAATGTTTTTGCTATTCATAGCTGTTGCATACTACCTTGAGATACCGCCACCTTTTGGACTTGGGTTAGGCGTTATAGAAACAGGCTTAACCTTGGCGCCGGCTACAATTGTGGGTCTCTTCTTAGGTCCTATTATAGGTAAATCTGTTACAAAGATTGGGCCTAAACCTGTGATTGCTATTAGCGGCACTGTCACGATAGTTGGCTTACTACTGCTCATCTTCAACCGCTCATCACAGCTGATGGTTGCCTTAGATATAGCCGTGGCATTATCAGGGGCAACCATGATGATAATACCCATAGTAAACATGATATCCATGTCGGTGCCTCCTGAAAACCGGGCGACAGGCTTAGGGTTGAATACGATGCTAAGAAACGTCGGCGGCGCAATAGGGCCAATTCTTGCAACAACCATTATGGCGACATACACGGTACCCTACATCGTACCAGTCCAGGGAGTACCTCAGGTCGTCGCTCACTTCGCTAATGAAACGGCATTCAACACTATCTTTGCAGTCGGTATAGGATTAACAGCAATTGTAATCGCAATCAGCATAGGCATCAAGAACTATGTAGTCGCAAAGAAACCTTCAACAGACTAGTAAGGCTGGGGGCATTAGACCCCCTACTTTTTTTAGTAACAAAACAGTTTTTTTGGGAAAGAGGGGGCCGTCTGAGTGTTTGCCTTGTATGGTCGCCGGCGTTAGACCGTGGCTGCTAATGCAGAGGATGGAAAATGGGGTTTGCGTAAGCTGGGTCAACTGAGGCTTCGGGTCAATTTTCTATGCTACTAAGATGAGAGAGATGGTTTTGCTCTCTGAGCAGATAGACTTAATACAAGGTAGAGTGGGCAAAAGCATATTTT
>CAYMLF010000193.1:0-4089 GCA_964391275.1 uncultured Candidatus Bathyarchaeia archaeon | reverse complement strand
TTTTTAGCTCCTTGGTTTAATTTGGACTTCTACGCCAAACTGGTCTGGCTGAAACACTTGATTTGATGATAGCACTGTATTGTATAGGTAGTTGTTACCTGTTTTTGTCACTTGTACTTCTTTAAGTTCCGTTACGATTGCATGAGTGTTTGTGAAGGAAGTTTTCATCTCTTCGCGGTCTTTCAGGAAGCTTGCCGCTTCTGCATAGAGAGTGATTTTTCCAGCCGCTAAAGATTCAAGTCCCCAGTTAGAGTTTCCAACGTCAACGGTTCCTTTGAAAGTTATCAGTCTTGACTCGCCTGGTTGCCAGTAATTGTCGAATCCGCCTTCGCCTGCCCAAACCTCGCTAAGCCACTTATTCATGCCTTGTATTAGCCACGCTTGGGTTTTCTTAGGTGGCAGTGCAGCCTCGGCTTCTTTTTGTGCATTAAATTCTTCAATGTTCGCGTAATCCCCATAGTTTTCCGAGACAAAACTTATTCTTTTGTTTAGCAGTGTATTGGTTGCTTCAACCCATGGTTCTTCATTTTCAACTCTGATTCTTCCCGTAACATCTACCCATGACCCGTTGGCAAAAATGTAATCATTTATCTCTACAGTAGTTCCTGAACCGGTAGTCACAACGTCATGAGTTTCCAAAACATGCACGCCTTCAATCCATTTACCAGTTTCTAAGGCATTTTCAGGCAATGGTGGCACTACTTCTGTGACGTTAGAAAAACCACTTGAGTCGTCAAATCTGGGCCATTGACCGTCTGGAAGCCAAGTTACATTCAGCCATTCATCATCAAGCCAGACGCCTTCCACAAAGCCGCTTCCGCCGCCACCGCTTTTTCCTCCTCCTGAACTAGCAGAAAAGTGAAATCCAGCAATTGAAGGAACAACAATTATTTCTTCAGCTGCAACAAGGCCAAAGCTGCCGATTCTGGCAGGAAATTCAGAGAGGTTTGTGACGTTCAAAACGACTTCATAGTTAACTACAGCCAAGTTTTCGCCGCCTGAAACTCTTTCGCTGGCATATTTTTGCACGTCAAAGTTTGCGTAGACGGTTTTTAGTTCAAAGTTTGCTTTTGGTCCTTCTGGAATTTTATGGAACGGTTCAATGGTTAACTCTGCGATAAGCAATGGTGATGCAGTAGCAATTCCAATTGACATCGATATTACAGCGCATATGAGTACTTTTAAGGCAAATTTCATTTGTTTTTCCTCGGTTTCTCATGGCGGAAGCGTCATTTAGCTCTACTCACGGAACATAGTTGTTCCAAACTGGAACACGTTAATCAACGCTCATTTCGGTGGTCGAAACTTAAATACCAAACGCTAATAAGTTGTCCTATCAAGCAGGAGAAAATTTGAGCAGCAACCAAAAACCAACCGATAACATAGAGGAACTAAGCAAAAAACTAGACCAAGTGCTAAACCGACTTGACTTGCTGGAAAAGCTTATTCTTGAAAAACCCGAGTACGAAGGCTTAACTGCCGCTTTAAAAATCACGCGTGCAGGCATAGGCATGTATGGTGAACCGTTAAAGATTGCGGCTCGGTTAAAGAAAGCTCAAGCTTTCCTTCAGCATACATCCATTTCTCAAGACGACATTGCCAGAGCCATAATCCAAGCTTTAGCCATTAAAGGGGCGCTAAACATTTCTGCAATTACTAGGCAGGTAGTCGCGATGCGTGGAAAAGCAAGTAGACGCATAATCCGCGAGAGACTTCAAAAGCTTCTCAGTCAAAGCGTTATAACTAAGGCTGAAGGCAACCCGCCCACTTACGACTTAGCCAAGACTGACCAGTAAACTGGGTATTGCTGCTCAATAAATCCAAATGCAGTAACCAACTATTATTGGTAGGTAGGGAAACAAATTGGCGTCAGATGCTGGATTCAAAATGATGGCGTTAGGGTTTAAGATAAGAGATTTAGTTAACCCAAGGCAAAAAATAGTCAAGGAAATTGGGCTTAAAGCTGGGTTTCACGTGCTTGATTTTGGCTGTGGACCAGGCGGCTACATACTGCCTGTGTCGCTGGCGATTGGAGCGTCAGGTAAACTATACGCATTAGACGCTTATCCGCTTGCCATCGAAATGGTCAAGAAAATTATCGCGAAAAACGGGCTGACTAACGTTGAAACGGTTTTTTCGGATTCCTCTGCTGGTTTTGCTGCCGAATCATTGGACGTCGTATTGCTTTATGATATCTTCCATGACCTGCCAGACCAAAACGTTGTTCTAAAGGATTTACACCGAGTGCTCAAGCCCACAGGCGTGCTGTCCTTTAGCGACCATCACCTCAAGGAATATGAAATAACCTCTAAAGTTACAGGGACAGGACTGTTTAACCTCAAGTCAAAAGGCAAATACACCTATGCCTTCACCAAAAAGCCTTAGCCCCCGTTTATTGTGCAATGGCAAATGCCTTTCGACTAAAAATAGTTCATGACAGCGATGACCAGTCGACTGGTCACTTTTGCACAGAACCCCTAACTACAGTGACCACCCCATATATGTTTCAGAGGTGAAATAAATGGCAAGCAATGGAAAAATGGATAAAGAAATGGATGCGCAAAACATCAAAGAAATCTTAGGTGTCGTCTCTACCGAACTCCCTGCCATGATAAAGAGCATTCTGTCCTCAGTATTCAGCGAGGAAGCAGGACGCAACATGGGCAAAGCAGCAGCCGCATACTATAGCGAACTCAAGAACGGTGGACTACCTGAAGCAGTTGCTGTACAACTCACACAGGAGTACATGCGAACCTTCACCAGCCTAGGTGACATGCTGCGGAACATGGGCAGAAGCGGCTTTGGACACGGAGGCAACGACGACTTCGGCGAACAAATAAAGAGTCGCATACACCAAAAAATCCAAGAAAAAACTAAAGAGGCAGAGGAATAACCTCTTCTTTCCTCTTTATTGGAGTAATAGATATGAACGCTGTAACCCTTATGAAGTCGCTGGTGAAACTCACACCGCATATCTCCCTTCTGGTGCTGAGTTTGCTTTGGGCATATCTGACTTTGGGTTTGCGTGTTCGCCAAACCAGACGGGCTTTCGAGCGGCAACTCATAGGCGAGGGCATGTCAAAAGAAGACGCAAAACGCCTAAGCGCCTGTTACCAAGAACTTAAAAACAATCTGTCAGCAACCGTCAAAGACGGCTTAGTCCGCGGTTTTAGCTCAAACAGGTGGAACAGTGAATAAACACAGGAAAATCCTCTTTTTACGCGTCAGCTTTTGGGTGGGCGCAGTAATCGATGGTCTAGTAGCAATCCAACTGTTGCTGCCAGAATTTTGGGCTTCGTTCAACGGATTAACAACTTACAAGCCAAACGAATCACTGAACTTTTCGCTGGGAATAGCGAGTGCGTTAATGTGGGGCTGGACAGCCCTGCTGATTTGGGCAGACAGAAAACCCCTCGAGCGGAAAGCGATTCTGCTGTTAACGACTTTTCCAGTGATTTTCGGCATGATATTAAACAACGCATACGCCGCTACAGTGGGATTAGTTAATCTGCAATCAATTTTGCCTACTCTGGCGCTTCAGTGCTTTCTCGCTGCTCTGTTCACTTTCAGTTACCTCAACGCTCGGACAGAAAAATAGTCTTCCTTACTCTTCTGTTTCTATGTGCTTTTTCCTCTTTCGTGTATAGATGGTATTTATAGCCTGACAAACCATACTGTGGCAATGTTTTCGAGGGGCAGGTGAATGGAAATGCAGAAGTGTGCAGCTACAATCCTAAACACGTTAAAAGACACGTTGACCCTGCCCAAAATAGTAAAAATCAACCAAGCCCCCTTCCAAACATTAATTGTAACGATTATTTCACAGAACACCGCCGACACCAACACCGAGAGAGCATTTGACAGACTGTCGAAACGGTTCGGAATCACGCCCGAAGCCCTCGCGAAAGCTGACCCAGTGCAAATTGAAGAATGCATCAGGGCGGCTGGATTGTATAAGGGCAAAACAGCGGCAATACAGACAGCTTCAAGGGCTGTTCTTGAAAAATTCGGTGGCTCACTCAAGCCAGTTTTGGCGTTGCCGCTTGAAGAAGCAAGAAAAACGCTTACCGAAATGCAGGGTGTGGGACC
>CAYMLF010000192.1:0-4130 GCA_964391275.1 uncultured Candidatus Bathyarchaeia archaeon | reverse complement strand
GCTTGAGAGAAGCTACGCTACCATCTTTTTATGGTTTTTATTCTTAATTTAGGTTTCGCCGATGCAAAAGATGCGTTCGCGCTTAGTAAACAGAAATTTTCGCTACCCCTGGAATCTTTAATATTTCCGGGATTAATTCGCCTGGAATCTTCTTTTCAATAATCAGCGTTAACTTGGGTTCGGGCGATAGTTCTGGGTCATCCACGATTGCTTGACGTATGCTTAAACCCGAATTGGTAAGCAAAGTGGCAGTGCTGGATAGAATGCCGGGTGCTTTCGCGTTATTAACGGTTAACTCTAACACGCCTAAGTTTAAGTGCTTAGCTATTTCTTTTAGCGAATGGCCAGCGGGACGAATTTCTTCAAAAAGCAGCCTCAACTCAGGGTTGCTGCTGATGGCGTTTAGAGTTTCGTTCACCGTTCGTCGATCAACTCCTGCAACTCGAGCTATGCGTACAGGTGGAATTTCGATCTGGTTTAGGCATATTTTGCCGTCTTTTGCGCTTAAGCCGTTTTCTACTAGTACGCGTGCTACTTTGAGTCTTTCAGGGTGTTCTTGAAAGTGCCCTTTTATCATGTTCCACATACTGGTCTCTTGTGTATGTTTCTGTGCGTTTAGGTATAAAAGTGTTGGTTTAACTTGGCGGTTCTGTTTTTACGAAACAGTATAATGCACATAAATGTACACACATGTACTGAAAAGCTTAAATAAGGCGTTTGAGCACAATTAACAGCTCAACAGGATAGGCGAAGAAATTGGGTATCGAAAAAAAAATATTGCTGAACGAAGAGGACATCCCAAAACAATGGTACAACATAGTACCAGACTTACCAAAACCTCTTCCACCATTCATCGACCCTGAAACAAAAGAGCCAGGCGTCGGAATAGTTCCAAAAATATTTCCGAAAGAAATCATCGGTCAAGAAATCAGCCAAGAACGCTGGATAAACATTCCAGAAGAAGTTCGAGAAGTCTACCGCATATGGAGACCAACCCCGCTCATTAGGGCAACCCGTCTAGAAAAAGCGCTGAAAACGCCAGCAAAAATTTACTACAAGTACGAAGGCGTAAGCCCAGCAGGCAGCCACAAAACCAACACCGCTGTTGCCCAAGCATACTACAACATGAAAGAAGGCATAACCCGTGTCTCAACCGAAACAGGCGCTGGGCAATGGGGAAGCGCACTCTCCTTTGCAGCCATGACCTTTGGCTTAAAAGCGATAGTTTACATGGTTAGGGCAAGCTTCGACCAAAAACCCTACCGCAAAATGCTAATGAACGCTTTCGGTGGAGAATGCATTGCCAGCCCGAGCGACAAAACTGAAGCAGGCAGAAAAATCCTAGCTGAAGACCCAAATAGCAAGGGCAGCTTGGGCATAGCCATCAGCGAAGCCGTAGAAGACGCTTTGGTAAGCAAGGAAAAAACCAATTACACCATTGGTAGCGTCTTCAACCACGTGTGCCTGCACCAGACCGTTGAGGGTTTGGAAGCTAAGAAGCAGCTTGAGATGGTTGACGATTACCCCGATGTGATTTATGGATGCATTGGTGGCGGTAGTAGCTACTCAGGTCTCATGTGGCCTTTTTACTATGACAAAGTCTCTAAGAAGGCGCCTAAAGAATGCAAGTTCATCGCTACAGAAGCCACTGCTTGCCCGAAAGTCACAAAAGGACAATACCAGTATGACCACGGCGACACAGCAAAACTTACTCCACTGGTTCCCATGCACACTTTAGGACACGACTTTATCCCAGCTCCAATCCACGCGGGCGGACTGCGATACCACGGCATTGCCCCAACCATAAGCGTGCTGACACAGGAAAAACAGATGACTACAGAAGCATACAACCAACTCGATGTCTTTAACGCAGCTAAACTTTTCATTCAAACCGAAGGCATTATTCCAGCACCTGAGCCAGCACACGCAGTTAAAGGCGCGATTGATGAAGCTCTTAGATGTAAACAAACGGGTGAAGCAAAAACCATCCTGTTCGTGCTCTGTGGTCACGGCTTCTTTGACATGGCAGCATACGACGAATACTTCAGCGGAAACCTACAACCATACGAGTATCCCGCCGAGAAAGTCGCTGCTTCAATGGATAAACTGCACAAGCTGTATCCATGGCTCGGCGAAGTCAACAAGAAATACATAAACTGCGAACCCCTATAGGTTCGGTAATCCCTTTATTTTCATTTTCGCTTTTTCTTTTTATCAGTCAACTACTAAATCTACACGGGTAACCAAAAGTGAGCAATCCACAATCAACACCGATAAAAACAATCGGATTCATCGTTAATCCAGTGGCAGGCATGGGTGGAGCCGTCGGGCTAAAAGGCACTGATGGAAAAGCCATCCTTGAAAAAGCCATATCGCTTGGCGCAAAACCCATTGCATCAAGCCGTGCAGAAGCGTTCTTAACCGAACTTAGCCCCATCAAAAACAGCATTCGCCTACTAGTTGGTGCTGGTGACATGGGAGAGACTGAAGCAGCAGAATGCGGCTACTCACACAAGACAATTGGTGAGATTCGAAGGGAAACTAGTTCTGATGATACAAAAGCTATTGCGCAGAGTATGGTTGAGGCTAAGGTGGATTTGCTGGTTTTCTGTGGTGGAGACGGTACAACACGCGACATCCTAAAAGCTGTTGATATGAAATTGCCCGTTCTCGGCGTGCCCACAGGTGTCAAGATGCACAGTGCCATTTTTGCGGTTAATCCACAAGCAGCCGCCCGAGTGGTATACCGTTTTCTGAATGGCGATTTGCCGTTGCGTGAAGCGGAAGTTATGGATGTAGATGAGCAAGCTTTTCGTGAGGGCCGCCTGTCCGCAGAGCTTTACGGTTACATGCTGAGCCCATATGAGCCACAGTTGATTCAGGCAAACAAAATGGCAAGCCCGATGACGGAAGATGAGGTGCGTAATCAAGCAGCCATCGCCGTCTATGTTATCGAATCCATGCAACCTGAAACGCTCTACATTGTCGGTCCTGGAACAACCACACGTACCATCAGCGACCTGTTAGACCAAAAGAAAACACTGCTTGGTGTAGACCTATTTTGGAACAAGAAAATCATTGCCAAAGACGTTAATGAGGCGCAAATTCTTCAAGCCCTAAACGGCAAGCCAGTTAAAATCATTGTGACACCTATTGGCGGGCAAGGTTTTGTGTTTGGCAGAGGAAATCAGCAGATAAGCGCCAAAGTAATCCGTCAAGTCGGCTTGGATAATATTGTTGTTATAGCGACGACCAGCAAACTGCGCAGCCTCAGAAGCCTTAAAGTAGACACTGGCGACCCCGCGTTAGATGCAGATTTCCGAATGCAGAAGCTAAAGGTTTTGTCAGATTACAAGTTTTGGGACGAAATGAGCGTAGAATAAACCTCTATCGCTGGGAATCCTAAAATACAGAAACGTATTGTATCTTCTACAATCTGGAGGTCAAGAAGTGATTCCAATTAACATGCCAAAAGTCGGCGAAGAAGAAGCCCAAGCAGTTCTTGAAGTAATCCGTAGAGGGCCCTTGACTAACGCGTTGGGCGCTGGTCCTAAAGTGTTAGAGTTTGAGCGGAAATATGCTGAATTTGCAGGAGTTAAGCACGCGATAGCCGTTAACACTGGGACTGCCGCCTTGCATGCGGCGATTTTAGCGGTGGGTGTTAAACCAGGTGACGAGGTTATAGCGCCCAGCTTCACTTTTGTTGCCACTGCTGAAGCCGTAGTTTTAGCTGGAGCTAAACCGGTATTCGTTGATATTGACCCAGAAACCTACACTCTCTCGCCTAAAGACGTCGAGAAAGCAATAACTAAAAAGACCAGAGCAATTTTGCCAGTTGACCTGTACGGTTACTCTGCTGACATGAAGCCGCTACGAGAAATAGCCGATAAACACGGTTTAGCCATAGTTGAGGACGCCGCTCAAGCCCACGGAGCCACATACGACGGTAAACCAGCTGGATCTTTTGCTGACGCTGCCTGCTGGAGCCTATATGCCAGCAAGAACATCACTACTGGGGAAGGCGGCATGATAACTACAGACGATGACGTAATTGATGAAACGTTGCGGTTAATTAGGAATCATGGAGAAAAAGCCAAGTACGCTTCGCTTAGGCTTGGTAACAATTACCG
>CAYMLF010000191.1:0-4150 GCA_964391275.1 uncultured Candidatus Bathyarchaeia archaeon | reverse complement strand
TGTTGAGACTATATATAAGGGGGGCTAGAAAAAAAATCACAGCTAGTAACAAGGGGTCAAAACCTCAAAACAGCGACGCAAGAAACGCTAAATTGGACCTAAAGCCCATCCAGCTCTCAGCAACCGCAGCATCGCAACACAATAATTAACTATCACAAGCCGCCCAACATACTCTATGAAACAAGTCATACTCATCACAGGCACCCCATGCACTGGCAAAACCACGCTGGCAAAGCAGCTCGCCAGTCGCCTTGATGCTTTATACATTAACTTGACAGATTACGCTAAAACCAAAGGCTTAACGCTAAAAGAAGACACGCAGCGCAACACAACTATTATCGATGAGGAAAAAATGCGAAACGCGCTTGAAGCAACCATTAACCAGACAGAAAACCAAAACGTAATCGTCGATGGACACTATGCAGCTTCAGTTGTTAAGGCCAACCTGTCAACACACGTTTTCGTAATCCGCCGAAACCCCAAAGAACTCAAAGAATTCATGCAAAAACAAGGCTTCAGCCAAGCTAAAATGGACGAAAACCTTTCAGCCGAAATCTTAGACGTATGCCTTGTAGAAGCACTACAAACGCACCCAGAAAAAGTTTGTGAACTAGACGTCACAGGCAAAACGGTTAAAGAAACAGTTGACGAAGTCCTTGCAATCCTGAACGGTGAAAAAAAATGTTACAGCGGCTTTGTCGATTGGCTTGGCATGCTGGAACGCGAAGGAACAACTGACCAATACCTCAAAACCACTACCTGAAACTCTCAATCTTCTGCTTCGTCAACAACATAATCTTACGCCTATTAGAATACGACTTCGCGTGGTCACTGAATTTTTCTCCAACCATAATGGGGCTAGACAACCCCACATCCTCAGAAGCCGTATCCAACGTGATAATCACGTTAACGCCGATTGTGCGGTTCCAATCCCTAATCCAAACACCCTGCTCACTTCTACCCTTCTGCACAATCAAGTCAAAACGCCTTGGAATACCGCTAAACCCCTCAAGCGTAGCATTCTCATTATTAACTCTAAAACCTTCCTTCTTAAAGTACCGCACAGCCAAATCCATCAAACGCGACCGTGCCTTCGGTTCCTCTCCAACGCCCATGCCCATTCTGCTCTCTTCTTCCCTAAACAATTATCTATCTGTGTAGGGAAAAGGCTTTCGGAAGGCAAACACGAAATGGCACCCACAAACATCGTTAAATGCCCAAACTGCCAAGGCTTAATGCTTGCCACAGCAACACAGAAAAGTAAAACGTGCCCTTACTGCAGCAAAAACGTAAACCTGCAAAAAGTGCAACACGTAGCTAAAGCACAAAGCGCCATGGAAGCCTCAGAAATGCTCAAGCAACTCAAAGCTAAACAAGCCAGCAATCCAAAACCCTAAAAAACCAACCTAACGCACGTGACGCAGCAACTCGCACACTTTACACAACGCTTGCGCTGAAGGCTCACCGCATTCACTGCAAACTTGAAAATCTTCTCTTTGAGCAGTCTGCTCCAACGCTGGACGCAACCGCTCCATGGCACTGGAAACAGTGAATTTTGTGCCGGCGTGCTTTTCCTCCATCAAGTTCAGCATTGCACGGATGTCGTTTCTCAGCGCTTCTGAAGCGTATGGGCATGGCGTGTCTTGGAAGGGAATCTTTTTCACGTAAGCGTACAGGGCGCTTTCATTTTCTAAAACCTCGCAAAACGGCTTAATCTTCTGCACCAATAGGGGATGTACTTCGCTTGTGACTGGTTTCTCTTTAGATAAGCGTGCGATGTCTCCTCTACAGATATTCATTAAAACTGTTTGTGATTCATCATCAAGGGTGTGTGCTGTGGCGATTTTGGTGGCGTTTACTTCCCTCGCTGCAACGTTCATTGCTCTTCTGCGCAAAACGCCACAGTAAGCGCATGAAGTAAGTTCAGTTTGGCCTTTAGCGCGTGCTTTAATGATTAATTCATCAAGCGTATAACCAAAAAGCTCCTTAAAAGAGACCACGTGATGAGGAATCTCCAGTTTTTGAGAATTCTTCATTGCAATCTCGAGGGCTTCATCACGGTAACCTTTGATGCCTTCATCCACCGTAACCGCAGCAAGCGACATTTTGGGTCGATAACGCTTCAGTTTAGCAAGTATGTGAAGTAGGGCAAGGCTGTCTTTTCCGCCTGAAACCGCCACAGCCAAGTGGTCATCAAAGTTGAGCATACGATGCTTAGTTATAGTTGCTCTCACCTTTGCCTCAATCGATTCACTGAAGCATTTCCTGCACAATCTTTGCCCTGAGTATTTACGGTAGAAAAAGCTCTCCCGACTATGGCAAACCGTGCATAGTGATTTAGGCATTTAAGGTTCCAGCACACATCTTTTCATAAATTAACTAAATAAACATGCACCAAACTAATTATGAAATGGAATGATAAATTATGGCTGTTAAGCCAACACGCCGTGGAGACTACCGAGAAATCGTTTATGACAGCAAACACTGGGCGCTTTTAAAGAATCTTCGGGAGAAAGCATCGGTTTTAATGGAGTCGCTAGAAGCGTTTCACTTCAAACCGGTTGTGCATGGCAGCATTGCACGTGGCGACGTAAAGCAATCAAGCGATGTTGACGTGTTTGTTGCTGAAGTGCAGAACAGCTTTCTTGTGGAGACAGCGCTTGAGAAAGCAAAAATCCGCGTTAACGCTCGTTTGATGGTTCAGGCAACGCCGCTTTACGCAATGAAAGCGCACATCGAAATCGACGAGCAATCCAGCGTGACTTTTCCATTAATGCAGATGCGTAAGGTGGAGCGGGAATTTTACCGCTTTGGAGGCGAGTTGAATCTTGCCCAGTTAAAAGCTGATATGCGTGTTTGCGGCGTGGATAAACGGCTTATGCTTATTGAACCAACAATGTTTGGTCATGTGGAGAGCAGCATTGTTGATAGAGAAGAGTGGGCGGCGAAAACCTTGGGAACCTCAGTTGAAACTGTTTCTGACCGTGTTCGCGCTTTGACTAAACGTGATGAAACTGGAAGAACGGGCGTGTTTGTTAAAAAAGAGTTAAGCGTGGACGAAACGTTTGAGTTGGCGCTTAAACGTTTAGCGGATTCTAGTCCTGCTGTGCGTAGACGAATGAGAAAATGATGTGGTTTAAGAGGGGTAATAGATGAGTTCTTTTTCTTCAAGTAGCTTCTGGATTTTATCGACTGCTTCGTACACCTGCTCTTCCTTCTTTGCACCTACACAAACCAGTTTGCCTGCAGAGAAGATTAAGAAGACCACTTTTGGGTCATCCATGCGGTAAACTGCACCTGGGAACTGTTCAGGCTCGTACATTACTCGGCTGAGTTTGTAGACGAGGCTTTCAAGGTCGATTTCTCCGCCTAGTTCTGCTGATGCGACGATGTTTTGGATGTTAACTATTGGTTTCTCAGTGATTTGTATGCCTTCGCTTCTTAGTTCTTTAACGACTTTTTCAACTGCGCTGCGGGATTCTTTTTCTGATTTGGCACCTGTGCAGACCATTTTGCCTGTGCCGAAGATTAGTGTGGCAGTTTTTGGTTTTTTTAGTCTGAAGACGAGGCCAGGGAAAACGCTTGGGTTGTATTCGGTTTGTGGGAATTTCTCCACGATTTTTTGTAAGTCTATTTTTTGGTTAAGTGAGACTGAAGCTACAATGTTTTGTATAGAGATGATTGGTTTTCGTTTACTCATGTCAAGTCACTTGACTTAGTCTATTTAAATAGTGCACATGGAGTATATAACGTCATCTATTTATAAAGGGTCTCAAAGAACAAAAAATGTCCCTCAAAATTAATAGGGATTCCAATTTCTGCTGTAATCACTTTGCAGAGTTTACAGTAATCTTCGATGGTAACATCTTGTTTTTTTAGCCATAAAGAATCCACTATGCCGTGAATAACTTCAAAACCTTGATCTTCCGCAAGATGCGCCGCTTTAAGAAACGTTTCTCGAGCAAAAGCGCAAACGCCAATGTGGCCATCTACCGTTCCAAATTTTGAGTTACTAAAGCCTAAGTAGCCAAAGCAGGTGACAAGTATCCATTTCAACGCTGTTTGACGTTATCGTAGATTTGTTTTTGATGTTTATCTTTTGCTTCATCTCTTAAGCGTTTGTACGTTAAACGTTTGCTTAGCGCTAAAT
>CAYMLF010000190.1:0-4166 GCA_964391275.1 uncultured Candidatus Bathyarchaeia archaeon | reverse complement strand
GAGACGCCCACCTTGAATTCGGCGACACATTCCTATATCCTAAATTCAAAGAAGGCGATGGGATAAAGCACTTTGATGTGGTTTTAGCTAATCCCCCATGGAACCAAGACAGCTACGACGAAGAAGTCCTCAAGAAAGCTGAGTTCTACAAAAAAAGATTCGGCTTCGGTTTTGTTCCCCGTCAAAGCGCAGACTGGGCGTGGATAGAGCATATGCTTGCTTCAGCCAAAGACAATGGCAGCAGAGTCGGTATAGTCATAGACAACGGTTGCCTATTCCGAGGCGGCAAAGAAAAGACCATACGCTCAGCGGTCCTCAGCGAAAAATACGACCTAGTCGAATGTGTCATCCTTCTGCCAGAGAAGCTCTTCTATAACACCGGTGCACCCGGAGCCATCATAATCTTCAACCACCACAAACCAGCCCAGCGCAAAGGTAAAGTACTCTTCATAAATGCCTCCAAAGAGGCTGAACAGCACCCAGAGGTACGCAAACTCAACCGACTCAGCGACGACAAAATACAAAAAATCGCCACCATTTACAAAAATTTCCGCGAGGAAAAAAGCGTCTCTCGCATTGTTTCCATAAAAGAGATACAAGAACAAAACGACAACAACCTAAATGTTACTCTGTATGTAGTTCAAGATGAAGATAACGAATCCATCAATGTAGTCCAAGAATATGCCGAATTCAAACAACTGGAAAAAGAGAAACAAGAAGTAAGCGAACGTTTGGAGAAGTATATTTTAGAGTTAAAACAAGCACTTGGTGAGGAAGATGTTTTGCAAGGAAACTGATTTCCAAGACTCAGCCATAGGCGAAATTCCAGAAGAGTGGGTTGTTAAAAAAATTAGTGATACCACTAAGGTAGTCACAGGAGGAACGCCAAACACAAAATGTCCAGAATTCTTCGGTGGAGAAACGAGATGGTTGAAGTCAGGTGATATAAAGCATCTTTACGCCTTCGATACAACAGAGACACTAACTAAATCAGGGATCGAAAACTCCAATGCAAAAATATATCCTGCTGGTAGCGTTGCAATTGCTTTGTCTGGAAGAGGGCAGACAAGAGGTCGAACCACTGTCACTAGAGTTCCTATGTCTTGCAGTCAATCGGTTGCATTTTTGATACCAAATTCTGATCTTATTCCGGAGTATTTGCATTACAACCTATCCAGTCGCTATAAGGAAATTAGGAACCTTACGGGTGACCTCGACAGAAGTGGGTTGAACCTAAAGATAGTTGGTGATATTAGGGTTCCGATACCTTCTTTGAGTGAGCAGAGGGCGATTGTTGGGGTTTTGGGTGTTGTTGACTCCGCCCTCCAGCTTACTGACCAAGTTATTGCGAAGACGGAGCGGCTTAAGCGGGGTTTGATGCAGCAGCTCTTAACACACGGCATAGGACACACAGAATTCAAAGAAACACCGATAGGAAAAATACCCAAAAACTGGGGAGTAGATAAGCTGGGGAATCTAGTTGAGTTGAGGAGCAACAAAGGCGTAAACAACCTTGAGAAAATCGCATTTATCCCAATGGAATTAGTCCCCGACCAACAAATTTTCGTTAAGTATGAACTCAGGGCACGAGAAGATGTGAAAAGCTCCACCTATTGCGAGGCTGGCGACCTGCTTTTGGCGAAAATAACGCCTTCGCTTGAGAATGGAAAACAGGGAATAGTTCCTTTGGATGTCACGAATGGGGTTGCTTTGGCTACTACTGAGGTTTTCCCCTTAAAATGCACAGGAATTAACAAGTTTTTCCTGTTCTATATTTTGAAGCATTCACAGTTTAGAAATCAGATAATCGCCTCCATGATAGGGACAACAGGTAGACAAAGAGCATCCAAAGAAAGCTTGGAAAGACTCGAAATCCCAGTTCCACCGCCTAATGAACAGCAAAGAATCGCTGAAATCTTTTTTGAGGTTGACAAGAAACTGGAGCTTGAGACAGCTGAAAAGAAAAGATTGGAGCGCATTAAGCGGGGTTTGATGGACTTGCTTCTCACTGGTAAGGTTAGGATTAAGGTGGATTGATGTAGTTATGCCGTTGTTTAGTGAGAAGTCTTTGATTGAGGATTATTTTGTTGAGCAGTTGCAGCAGCGGAGTGGGAAGCGTTGGCGGTTTGTTGGTGGGGATGAACTTGAACGGGAATCAACCGAAGAGCCGTTGCTGACTCCAGCGTTTATTCGTGCCCTAAACAGTTTGAACAAAGACATCGGGATTGGCGATGATGAGGTAAAGCAGGTCCTAAATGAGCTCAAACTTAGGGGCAGTGGCAGTGAAGATTCCAAGAAAATCCTCAACTACTTCAAAGACGGTGTGCCAATCAAGTTTGAGAAGGAGCGAGTTGTCAAATACGTCAAGCTCTTCGACTACGAAAACATCGTCAACAACGATTTTGTGGTTAGTCGCCAAATTACCCATCAAGCCGGAGACAAACAGATCCGAAACGACATCATTCTCTACATTAACGGTATTCCGCTTGTGAACATTGAATGTAAAAACCCTGCCAGTTTAACAGAAACCTGGTATAATGCTTTCATGCAGATTCTTGGTTATGAGCGGGATGTTCCTGAACTCTATAAGTACATTCAGCTTGGCGTGGCGTCGGATAATAAAGCTAAATACTTTACAACTCAGCCGTGGCAGCAAGACGGCGAACCCAGATATTACGAGTGGCGAGACGGCAGCAATGACTCGATAGACTCAACCATTCAGATGCTGATGCCGGAGATGCTACTTAACTTAGTCCGTAATTATCTTTTCATTCGCATAGAACGGGGAGCCACAACCAAAGTCGTCACACGCTACATGCAGTATCGGGCAGCTGAACAAGTCAGCAACCGCGTCCTGGGCAATATTGAGGGCAAAACCGACAAAACTAAAGGCCTGATTTGGCATTGGCAGGGCAGCGGCAAAACCTTAACAATGATTTTTGCCGCAAACAAACTCTACCGCCACCCAGATCTGCAGAACCCAACAGTGTTTTTTGTTGTTGACCGCGAAGAACTCGAAACCCAACTTAGCGACGAATTCAACGCACTCGACATAACCAAACCCGAAGTTGTAGACTCCATATATGCACTCAGAAAAATTATTCAGCATGATGAATATCGGGGCAAACGAGGCATATTTATCACGCTAATCCACAAGTTCCGTCCTGAAGAGTTAGCCGAGCTCCAGAAAGAACTCGTCAACCTAAGCAAAACACGCGAAACCATTCAGACGCGTAAGAATGTGCTTCTTTTCATTGATGAAGCTCACAGAACACAGTACGGCACGCTAGCCGCGCAGATGAAGGAAATTCTCAAAAATGCTCAACCTTACGCTTTCACAGGAACACCGGTAGCCAAGCAGGGGCACGATACTTATGGGGAATTCAGCTACCCGCCAGATGAGAAATATCTAGACAAGTACTTTATGACGGATAGCATTCAAGATGGCTTCACCTTAAAAATTGCTTATCAGCCACGGCTAGAAGAGGATGTGCACCTCAAAAAAGATATGCTTGAAGGATTCTTGGAAGTGAATCTTGAAGAGATTCCTGAGAACCTCCAAGAAGTGGTTGAGGAAAAAGCCAAGCAGAAACTAAACATTGCCAAGGTATATCTGGAGAACCCTGACCGGATCAAAAAAGTCGCTGAAGACATTGCTGAGCATTTTAAGGAGAATTTGGATGGCAGATTCAAAGCAATGGTTGTCGCAGTCAACCGGCTCTCCTGTGTCCGCTACAAAAGGGAACTCGACAAGCTCCTGCCCAAAGAATACTCAGAGGTAGTCATGACCTACAACCCGCTCAAAGACCAGAAAGAAATCCAGGACTACTACAAGGAAACAGTTCAGCAGAACCATGGCAAAGAAATAGACGACATCCGCAAAGAAACCATAACCAAATTCAAAGAAGAAACAAACCCAAAAATTCTAATCGTAACCGACATGCTCCTCACAGGCTTTGACGCACCGATCCTCCAAACGATGTACCTTGACAAGCCACTAAAGGAGCATCGGCTGTTGCAAGCTATAGCTCGTACAAACCGACCCTTCAAAGACCTCAAAGAAGCAGGCCTCATCATCGACTATGTCGGCATCCTAAAAGAATTCACCCGCGCCTTCGAAAACTACACCAAAGAAGACATCTCAGGCATACTCATCAACACCGACG
>CAYMLF010000189.1:0-4171 GCA_964391275.1 uncultured Candidatus Bathyarchaeia archaeon | reverse complement strand
TTATTCGCGATAGACCTCTGTGCACAAGACGCGCTAAACAGAGTAAAATGAACCATGATGTAGACTGCCTGTTCTTTGTGCCCAAGTTAGGGTACGTGTTTGGGGCGCTTGCGGTCTTGGGTTCAAATCTTAAGCCTCCCGCCGCCATTTTGTTTGGTCACCTTGTCTTAATGTTGAGAACTTTGCTATCGCGACGCGATTTTTCTATAATCCATTCATATGAGAGGTAAAGTTGCCCTTGAGCTTAAGTTGCCGATAATGATGCAGGGTCAAGGGTTTTTAGTTTCATGGTGTATCCACCATATCGCTACTATTAATGCTGGAATTCCCAAGACAACTGCAGTCCAAACCAGTATTGTGATCATTGAACCCACAACATAGTCCAGCGTCCAAGAGGCAATAGCAACGTTCCAGTTACCATCAACATAAACCTTAATGCAGAAAGCAATAAAGAACAAAAGCGACACTCCGCCGCTTCCACCTGTCGAACGTGACCGTTTGCCAAAGTGGTATGCTCTTTTTTCATCTTCAGGCAGCCGTTTCCACCATTGCCAACCCACTACTGCACCTATAACTGCTGGAATTCCAATTATGAGGATTTCCCAGAAAACCAAATGCAAAATAAACGTTACCAAATGCGCCATTGTCCAAAGCCCCAAAACGGTTGGCACCAGACCTATTGACTGAGCATCCCCCACAAACCACAAGAATACATAAACTGCACCGACAACCGCCAAAACGATAGCTGCAACGAAAATGGCTACTATTCTCCAGTGCTTTTTCATGAATAGCTTCCATTCAGAATCAGAGCGCTTTTCAACCACATCAAATTCCAAGTTTTCCTCTCCAAGCCTTAACTTGGTATCTGCTGCCTATGTATATAATATTTTGTATCTTATGCAACATTAAGCGGTGTTTATGTTGATTATTGCTTCATGAATTAATGCACGGTTAAGCATTGTTGGCGGTCAGGCTTGAAGCAAACGGAGAGATGAAGCCTTAAAATGATTGGTTTTTCCCCGTTAAAAGCTGCCCTTGCATTTTTATTATTGTTTAGCCTGTATTATGTTTAGATGTTTTGCAGGTTTTAAAGTTGAAAATTGGGTATCCCTGTATTAACACTTCGATTGGATGTACTAGTGGACGAACCTTTAGACTGAAATCTTACAGTGAAGAACGCCTCAAAGAAACGGTTAAAGGTAACCTTGAATGCCTCCAAAAAATTCTAGAATACAATCTGGCAAATCACCTGCTTTTTTTCCGAATATGCTCTGGACTGGTTCCTTTTGCCTCTCACCCGATAAACACTTTCAAGTGGCAGAAGTATTTCATAGATGACTTCCAAGAAATTGGGGACTACATTAAGAGACATAACTTGCGAATCTCGCTTCACCCCGACCAATTCACCTTAATCAACTCAATAAACGAAGAGATATTTCATAGAAGCGAAAAGGAGCTCCAATACCATGCCCAATTGCTAGACCTTATGAATTTGGATACTTCGGCAAAGATTCAGATTCACGTCGGCGGCGTCTATGGGGACAAGAACAGGAGCATGCATACTTTCATCGACAGGTATGGTATGCTTGAAGAGGACGTAAAAAGAAGGTTAGTGATTGAGAATGACGAGAGATTGTTTAATGTCGGCGATTGCTTAACCATTTCTTCTAAAACGGGTATACCTGTACTCTTTGATGTATTTCACCATAAACTCAACCATGAAACCGACAGTGAAGAGAACTATTTTGCATTGGCAAATAGGACTTGGAAGCTGAAAAAGGATGGGGTTGCGATGGTTGATTACAGCTCTCAAGAGCTTGGCGGCAAATATGGACAACACGCTCGAACAATTGACATTGATGATTTTCAATCATTTTTGATTAGCACCCAACTGTTTGATTTTGATATAATGTTGGAAATAAAGGACAAGGAAGCAAGTGCAATCAAAGCTTTGAGTGTAGCATTAAACGATAAGAGAATCAATATTTTGTAGTGATAACTTGTGTTTGAGTTGTTGTTTGTTTGTAGTCACATATTGTTTTAACCAAGTTTACAGCTATTTTAAACCGTAAAATGCTTTATTCTGTTTTTGAAGAAGTGTTAGTTTGATGCTGCAGGCTTTTAAAGATAAATCCAGTGTTATGCTTGTTAAAGGATACGTGTTTAACAATAATGTTAGGGCTCGGCAATGTGAAGACTGCAAGTCAATAAGTGAAGTTCTAGCTACAAACTACACTAACCCTAATCTATTACTGTATGGTTGCAAAGATAGTAAATGCAAGCATAGACTTATGCGACTAGATTTTAATAGTGACGTGTCAATAGCTGAAAACATTAACATAGGCTAAGACGCTGGCAACGTTATTGTGAATTTAGTTCCTTTTCCAGTTTCACTTTCAAACGTTACAGTGCCATTTAACGCTTCAACTAACCGCTTCACAACCGCCAATCCTAAACCTTGTCCTTTCGCTTTGGTTGTTAACAGTGGGGTGAAAAGTTTGGGTTTAATTTCTTCTGGGATGCCTTTGCCTGTATCTGAAACGGTTATAACTACTTGATTATCAGTTTTGGAGGTTTTGATTTCTAGTTTTCCACCGTCAGGCATGGATTGGATTGCGTTGTTTGTAAGGTTAGTTAATATGCGCCTGATGAAGGTTGGGTCAGTTCTTAAATCAATAAAGCTTTGGATATCCACTGATATCACAACTTTTTCTGGAATATCCAGTGTCTGAAAAACGCTTGTCACCAAGTCTGACAGCTTTACGGTTTCATATTCAGGCTTTAGCGGTCTAGCGTAGTCTTGCAAATCAGAAACGATTTTGCTGATATAGTCAGTTTGTTGTTGAATAAGATTTATACTCTCCAGAGCTTCCTGCGTGTGCTCTGCGTCTGGAGAGCTGATAATGTCTTGTCTTGCAATGTACAACTCGTTAGTTATCGCCTGTAGTGGATTGCGGATGTCATGTCCAATCATCCCTGCAGTTTGGCCAATAGCAGCAAGTCGTTCTTTATCTTTTAAAGCATTAGTTCGTTCTTCAACAAGCTTCTCTAAGTGTTTTGTGTATTCTTCAAGTTTTTGTTGAAGCTGCTTTCGCTCGGTTATGTCTCTGACTCCACCTATGATGTGAATTTTATTATCATGACGCACGATTTTTACTGTATCTTTAACAGTTAGGTATTGTCCATTTTTATGACGTATCCTGTATTCCAAAACATAGCCCTTAGACTCTTTGTTTTTAATTATAGCATCAAATTGCGTTGCGACCTTTTGGGCATCATCGAGGTGAATCTGAGCTCTCCACCAATTGTAGGTAGAGGGGACCTCCTCGGAGACATAGCCTAAAAGCTCCTTTAAGCCTCTAGCTACGATAATTCTGTTACTCAAATAGTCGGCTTCATACACCATAACATTTGCTGCTTCAGCAACAAACCTGAACCGTTCCTCACTCTCTTTCATGGCTCTCTCAGCCAGTTTACGTTCAGTGATGTCTTCAAGAAAAGCTACAAAGTAACCCTTTTTAGGGCAGTATGCGGAAACATTGTACCATCGTTTTTGGTATTGCCTGAAATTTTCAAATATGATTGGTTCACAATTAACAGCAACATGACCATATTTTTCTATCCAACTCGCGGGGTCATTTACTAAGTCAGGCATTAACTCGGTTGCTTTCTTTCCAATGATGCCTTCTCTTTTACGACCAATTATTCTCTCGTAAGCATTGTTGACTTCTATGTAAACCCAATCAATCGGTTTACCATTTTTATCAGTGATAATTTTACAGTAGGCAAAAGCGTTTAGCATATTAGCAAACAATGCTGGTAGCTGCTTTTTGTCAGTGCCAAATGCAGTTGCCCATCTTTCCGAAATTTCATCTCGCTTTTCACCCACGTTGAGTCTAGTTATGGCAATTAAAAAGTACAATCCGCCGATGTACTGGGCTATTCTCCCCATCCAATTGTATATGTCACCGTTTTGGGTCTGAAAGGTTGAGCTTAATTCGCCTATGCCAAGTAAAATGAGCGCTAACGAATACCAATACAATTGTTCAGATTTTGTGTGAAAATATTGCCACAGAAATAAGCTACTGCTTAGGGTTAAGAAGAAAATATTTATTCCAGCAAAGGCTTTGCTGATTTCTGTTGTTCCTTGGCTCATAAAAAAAGGCGGTAT
>CAYMLF010000188.1:0-4173 GCA_964391275.1 uncultured Candidatus Bathyarchaeia archaeon | reverse complement strand
CCCCCAACAATGCCTGCCAATTACCAAGTTACCCTTGGGGAACTTGCGCATCTGCAACAGGTTCAGCAGTATAATGTATAAGCTAACCAAGCCTGGTTCTTCCGCTAAGCAGATTTCTTGGCGATAACGCCAATGTTTGCGCCCAGTGAACGCCAAGACCGCTTGTTTTCTAACTTGTTTGAAACCAAAGTGACGACTTTGCCAAGCCTAAAGAATCGGGTTATTTTTGGGTGTAAATGGATATAGTCGGTTCCTTTAATGTCAATAATTTCCAAGTTTTCAGAGTTGACGAGCCGTTTTACTTTGAAGTAGTGAAAAACGTATTCTTTTTCCACGTTAAGAAAACGCTTTACGTACTTGGGCTGCCCCATAACCATGAAAAACACGTATTCAAAAAATAGGCTGCTA
Organism: uncultured Candidatus Bathyarchaeia archaeon; assembly: GCA_964391275.1. GTDB lineage: Archaea > Thermoproteota > Bathyarchaeia > Bathyarchaeales > Bathycorpusculaceae > Bathycorpusculum. Next base: position 3,765 of record CAYMLF010000188.1, on the reverse strand, counting down.
ATCAGGTTGGGCACGGTTAGGCAGATGTAGCCGGAGTTGTCAATGGTTCGTGCAAACTCGTGAAATGCTTTCTCATGGTTGGCTATGTGCTCAAGGGTTTCTGATGAAACAATTATGTCTTCACTGCGGTCAATAAATGGCAAAAACCTTGCGTCGCTGACTACAAATTCTACGTTACCTTGAACAGCGTATTTACGGGTTAAGTCTTTGGCTTCTAAAATGGCGCTTCTGGAAATGTCTAAACCAATCGCTTCTCCACCGTTCTTAGCTACATGCATGCAAAAAACGCCCAAGCCGCAGCCGACTTCCAAGACCCGTTTTCCCTCAAAGTCAGTTATGGGTTTAAGCATTTTTAGGATGAGCTGGTACCATGGGTCGGCTAGATTGATTTTTTGTTCAAACCAAGTATGGAATTTCTCGTCTGTTGGGTTTGGATGTTTATGCGCCATAAGATCAACTCGTTTAGTGTAGGGAACCTTTGAGGTATCCTAAGCACCAAGCGCTTAGTTTGAACACGAACTGGAAAGGCAAAAGAAAATTTTTCTTTTCATAGGTGAGGCGGTAAGCGATAAAAGAGCGTTTTAGTCCAGCAGCGAATCCAGCCAGCGGCGTCATCTCATATAGAACTACAAGGCTCGGGTTTTTTTGGCATGCGTCATGCAAGCCGTAGCCCCAATGGTAATACTTGTTCCAAAGCTTTCGCCAGCTCGTTCGTGGATACTCATAAAAAATGGCTAAGCTGCGTTCAAGTTCCCAGCCTGCCGTTTTAATTTTAAAAGCTGCATCATGGTCTTCGCCTGCGAAGCACAATCTATAGTCAAAGTAGCCTACTTGCCGTATTGCTTGGGTTCTGTAGATGGAGCCTCCTGTTCCGCATTCGTAACGGTAATTTTCGCTGACAAACGACATGTTTTCCAATGCAGCGACAAGGTTAGCGTCAGAGATGATGCCGTAGATGCCTTTGGCAACGCCCACTTTCGGATGGTTTTCCATGAAGTCGTATTGTTCCCGAACAAAGTTTTCAGAGAGCACCATGTCGCTGTCGACCCAGACAATGTATTTTCCTTCAGCGTTTCTTGCCACAGCGTTTCGTGATTGTGCGATGCCTTGCCAGTTAAAATGCAGAATCCGCACGTTGAGGTCTGTTTGCAGAGCCCATTGGCGCACAATCGCCAGCGTGTCGTCATCGCTTCCGTCGTCAACAATGACTAGTTCCATGTGGTTGCGGGGAAAGTTTTGAGCTTCAATACTGTTGAGGGTACGTAGAATGGATTTTGAACCGTTTTTTACGCAGATGCCCACTGTTACTGCGTACCCCATCATTATCGCTCCGAAACGCTTGTTTAAGTTTGTCTGCGGCTGCTTAGGAAACCGAAAAACCATGCAATGCGTTTAAAAACGTAATGGAAGGGCAGTAGAACTGCGGCTTTTTGACGGGTGAGCTTGTAGGCTTTGGGAACGCGTGTTAACTCAACCAGCACGGCGATTGGAGGCAGCACTTTGCCGATGTTTACCATGTCCCTGTTCTTGTTTAGAAGCGACCTGAACCCGAATCCGTGCCAAAAATATTCGTCCCACAGTGACCGCCAAGAATCCCGTCGCCTCTCATAAAACACGGCGTTTGTAATGTGCAGTTGCCAGCCGTTTTGGTGCACGCGGTATTCAGCGTCCATGTCTTCCCCGACTCCTTTAAAGTTGACGTCAAAACCGCCAGCCTGCCTTATTGCTTCCACGCGGTAAATGCAGCCAGACGTGCCCAGATATTTAAGGTCGGTTTCACCAACGCGGTTATAGTTAATCAAGAATTCCATGTTCTCTAAAGATGCAACCAGCCGCGCATTGGAGTCCACGCCGTATTTGCCTTTGCCGATGCCCACCTTTGGGTTAGCATCCATAAAATCAACTTGCGTGCGGACAAAATCCGTTGGCAGTTGCATGTCGCCATCCACCCAAACCACGTAAACTCCAGAAGCTTGCTCAATTACGGTTTGCCTTGCCTTGCCTAAGCCGTGATTTTCAGAAAAAAATTTGCTCTGCAACTTGCCGCTGGATAAGCAGTTTTTGATGGTTTGAACGGTTTGGTCTCTGCTTGAACCATCAACAACTAATAGCTCCATCAGTTTAGGCGGGTAATCTTGTGCTAGGATGCTTTCAACGGCGGCTTTAACGGTTGCCTGCGAGTTTTTAACGCATAAACCAATTGTGACTTTAACGCCTGTTTCGGTTTCCATCCAAGTGCACGCCTAAATTAAATCGTAAAACGAGAGGTTTTCTTTTGTCAGCCAAAGTCTGTCTTCGGGTTTAGCCCAGACTGAAAATTTTTTGCCAAACAATACAGCAAGCAACGACAGGAACAGCAATATGTTGTTTTCAATGATTTCGTAAAAGTAAAAGCGCACTTGAGGAATCAGAAGCAGCGTGAAAAACAGCAGCAAAGCAGGATAAGACAGCAACAGGTAAATTGACAGAAACAGGAAGATTATGAAGGCAACAGGCGAAACCAAGTACAGCAGCGTGTTTGGCACAACCGTTTTTCTAGCCGTCTTTACCTTGCCCTGCAGGAGCAAATGCAGATACTTAGAGAAAACCCTGACAAGCTGAATGGTTCTGCGCAGTTTAACACTGATTTTTCCCATAAACGAGGCTGGAAAACTTGAGTAAAACAAGGCGTCCCTAACAAGCATGGCGCGATAGTTTTTTTCTATGACGTTTAAGACTGTGCCGCAGTCGTCTGACCCTGTCTTGTAGGGGTCAAAACGCTCCAGCGCTTGACGTTTAAACGCGCTAAACCCGCCTTCAAAAAACAGTGTTGACGCGGTTATGGATTCCCCAAGCCGCAGCATGTTGGCGGATTTAAGGTAGTCTTCTTCCATACGTGTTATCCATGTTTGCTTGGCGTTGAAGAGGGTTTTTGGTCCACCAATCGCTCCCACAGCAGGGTCTGCGAGGTAGGGCACGGCTTTGTTGAGGATGTCGGATGGCCAAAAGCAGTCTGCGTCTGAAACAACGATTACGTCTCCGCTGCAGCGTTCAAGTGCGTAGTTGAGGGCGTGGGATTTGCCGCATCGCTCTTGCTCAACGAGAAGTTTGATGTTTAGGTTTGGGTTTTGGGCGGAGAAGTCTTTAACTATTTTTGCGGTGTCATCTTGCGAGTTGCTGTCGACCACTACAAGCTCCATTGAATCTTTTGGGTAGGAAAGTCGAGCGGTGTTGGCTAGTTTGTACGTGATTACCTCGGATTCGTTGTAGGTGGGAATCACAACTGAAATCTTAGGCAGATAGCCGCCGTCGATTTTTGTTGGCCACGATGCTTTAGAAGCATGCTTCATATAGAGATAAATGAAGGCTGGCGGAGCTAGAGCTAAAACTCCAAAAAACAGCCAAACCACAAGAAAAGTGACCATAAATTCCCCTTAAACCCAGAAACAGTCAAATAGAAGCTGAGAAAACGGCTACTGCTCTGCCGACCTATCCCCTCCTCTATATATAGATTAAACTAGCAAGTGAACTCCCACTTCAGCCACAAGTCCACTCTATATATAAGGGGGGCTATAGAAAAAAAATCGCAACAGAGCAAGCTATTTTTCCAGAAACGGCGGAAGCACATCACCTGAAACCGTCGTGTAAGCCCTAAGCACCTTAAGCTGCAACTCCCAAGAAAAAGAATGCATACGGTGACTGTAGTGTGGAAACGCTTTTTTGGCTTGAGCAAGCGTTATGCCATCCTCGATTAGGCTGATTTTTCGATCTTCACCGATTTTTTCC
>CAYMLF010000187.1:0-4214 GCA_964391275.1 uncultured Candidatus Bathyarchaeia archaeon | reverse complement strand
CTAACTTCTGACCGGATAGTGTAATTGGTTCCAGCGAACTTGGGATTAGATAAATTAAAAAAAGCCATAAAACCTATACCGCCAGAAGAAGAAACCACGTTGCCGGTGGGTTCGTACTTTACATATGCGCCTTCTACTAGCCATGAAGGGACAAAAGCATCTCTTGCAGTGACAACCGGGACAAATATGCCCAGAACACACAAGCATAGCAACAGTGCAGAAATTGCCCCTAACTTTGCAGGCTTTTTCATGATTCATCAGAGAAAGGTTGCTTGTTTCAGATAAAAGCTTTGCGTATTTATGTCGAAATTGACGCTATTAATTAAATTATGAATCAGAATAAGAAGATTACCCTGTTTTTTTATTTCTTTTCTTAGTTAACGATTTCCAGAAAATGTTTCACAGATGCAATGGATAAATGTTGACGATAACTAACTTGCTTGTCTTTCAACAAATAACTTGTTTACATTTAGCGAAATAGCGACATGGTTTTTTAAAAAAAGTAGGGGTATCTAGATTAAATGTTTTTAACGGTGTATTAGAAATCCCCGTGCTCGGAGCAGTATCCATGGACCCACGCACCGTAAGAATTTATTGTTCCTTGGAATTCCCATTCGCATGGATCCGGAGCTTGAGAAGGAGGTATTACTACGCCATTGACGGTCAGTGTAACATATAGGGAATTGTTGTTTTGAACGCTTGTAATCTGTGTGGTGTTTTGACGTTTTAAACGTAAGGCTTTTAGGGCTAAAAACTATCAAGAGGATGAACAAGCGTGAAAAAAATAATAAACCGAGAGTTCGAGCAAGACACCTATTTCCAGAAATGGCTAATTGGACTTAGTCCAAGAACCAAAGTAAATTACTCAAACGAGTTCCCAAACTGGTTAGCTTTCATTGACATGACGCCAACCGAGCAGATTAAGAAGCGTATGCATGACCTAAACAGCGAGGAAATTTTACAGAGAACCTTTTTTGAGCAAAAGTTCCGAGAATACAAGGAATATCTTGAAAGCATTAGAAATCCAGACCCATTGAAGCATGAAACTGTTAGAGGAAAGTTGCGTACCGTAGCTTCTTTTTTTGCTAGAAATGGTTTGCCTCTTTTCCTTAAGCGTGGCGATTGGGAGAGCACACAGCAACAACCAGTAATCCAACGCATGAAGCTAACCAAAGATGACGTTAAGGCGATGTATTCACATGGCAATTTGAGGGATAGAGCGTTGCTTTTGGTTTTGGCTCAAAGTGGCTTTTCAGAGGTTGATGTTAGCTGTTTTAAGATTGAAGAACTCAAAGGCTTGTATGATAATGCAGAGACTGAGCATTATTTTATTGAGAAGCCAAGAGAAAAAACTAACGAGATTCAAGCTACTTGTCTAAGCTATGAGGCAGTACATGACCTGAAAGCTATGCTTCAAGAAAGAGGTAACCCAGAGACCGGCTTTTTGTTTGTCAGTCAAACTAAAGGTAAAGGTGAGCAATTAGAAGTAAGAAGCATTAATGAGGCAATGAAATCTTTAGCTCAAAAGACCTTTAGCGCAGAGAAAGCCAAAGAGTTTAAAACCAAATCACTCAGGAGTTTTTATAATTCGGCTTTATTGAGAGCTGGTGTTTCTCCGCAAGAACTAAAAGACCTAATGTTTGGGCATGGCAGGAAAGGCGCAAGAGGACACTATGATTATGACGAGTTTACAATTAGGGAAGCCTATGGAAAAGTGTTTGAGCATGTCTCAATTAATGGTTTGCAAGTTAGAAATGATGTGACTAAGCTAAGCAAAACCGTTATGGGCTTAACTGAAACAATCGGGGTATTTCAAAGACAGCTTGAAGCCAAAGATAAAGAGCTTGATGATGTTAAAAGTGAGCTTAAGGCTTTAAGTAGTTTGATTAAGCAGGTTGCAAACTCTGAACAGGCAAAAGTGGCTGATAGTGTGTTTGATGAAGTAGCTAACAAGCTATTAGCGGATAAGGCATTTATGGAGAAGTTCAGAAAAGACGCCGAAAAGATAAAGCCAGACACCCTTAAGCCAAATAGGAAGTAGTTTATTTCCAAACTCTACCATAAATTTTTTTCAAGGTAACCGAGTTTTTATATCCACGTTTCCATTTAGGGCGCTTAGTACAAGTATAGCAATCTCCAGCGCAACCCTCACAGGGGTTTTCACCTTCTTGCTTGTTATCGGCAAGGGAGACTTCGCCAGTGATTTTTGTTTGAATAAATTTCTCCAATGCTAATGCCCCCTAAAAGGCATATCAAGCACCACTGTGTTTAGGCTGTAATTGACATGGGGATTCATACTATCGTCTAAGGTGAGACGATAACCGCCAATGTATTTGGGAGAGTTTATTCTTGCATCATGCCAGCCAAAATGGAGCGATGCTTTCCATAAGCGAAAATCAAATCGCTCAGGCGCTTCTTTAGGCTTAATTGGCTTTCCATAATAGCGCCTACTGTGCCATTTATTGTCAATTCCAACTCTACCAAAGATTTTGCGTTGATATGTGCGTGCTTTGGTTGGTAGAAAGCCTTTTTTCATGTTGTTTTTCCATATTTCAAGGGCACGTTTGTAACCATACACTTGTATTAGATGGATGAAGGATTTGCGGAAGCCTTGATAGACCCATTGGTGACCGTAGGACATTCTGACTACTGGCTGGTTTTGGATGTAGCCTCGTATTATGTAGAATGAGGTTTTGACGCTGTCTTGGTATTTTATTTGTTGTAGGTTTACGTTCCATGAACCGTGCCAGATTTTAGCCCATTCTTTGGATACCCATTCTTGGGGTAGTTTCGGTACGTTGTAGTCTTTTCTGAAAACTATGTGGAGGACTCCAGCGCCTTCTGAGGTTTTTACCTTGAAGTAGGTGAATTTGAATTTGCATTTTTCATAGATTTGTGGGTATTGGATTGATTCTTTTGAGCGCCAAGTTTTAACAAACGGTGTTAAGTGGTGTTTTTCGCAATATTTTATGTACATTAAGCGCCTTAGTTTGCGCTCTATTTTTTGTTTTAGAAGGGTGAATGCCTTGTTTAGTCCTTTCATGAAGGCTTCTTTTTGGTTTGGGTCTGTTTTGTCATATTGCGTTGTTAGGGTCATGAAGATTAGGCGGTCTTTTTGCGTCATACCGAGTGTTAAGCCTGAGTTGAGTACATTGAAGGCGCGTGATTGTTTTCTTGTTAGTTTTTTCTCGCTGTATATTTCTACGCGTTCCCATTGATTGCGAGGAAAATATACGAGTTCATTTTTGCCGTTTATTTCGAGTATATGCCATATTTTTCCGTCTATTTCGTATGTTGGCTCTGAGTCGTTGCCTGTGGCTGGTATTTTGGGATATGCTGTCATAGAAGCAGTAAATAGCGAGCTTTTAATATATGCTGAGATGCAACATAACTAAACAGGTTTTAGCATGACTCAAAACGGCAAATCAAGCCCCAATTCCAAAATTAACCGCGATTTATCAGGTGTACTTGACAAGTTTTTAACAGCTACCCAAAAACGTATTTTGCTCTATCTGGCAGAGGCTAAACCTCATAATATTAGAGAGCTTGCGATAGAAATGGGAGGTAGGCAAAATTTTACCAGAGGCACGCCGAATAATTATAATACAATTAATCGGGCGATGAACGATTTAAAGCGTAAGAACTTGATTGAGGTTGTTTCCAGTGAGTTGTATCATGGGCGAGTCTTTGACCTTTTTTGGCTTTCTGAGACAGGTGTTTTTTTGGCTCTGTATTTAGGCGTTGATTCTTCCAAGCTATTACGAGGGGTTTTGATGGTTTATCCTCAGAGGAGTAGTTTGGCGTTAAATGTTGAGGTTTTCTCTATTTTGGGGACTAAAGGGCTTGATACTCTTTGTATGACTTTTGTTATTAAGGGCAAGATTGAGGAGAAAGATGTAAAGCTGTTTTTTGCAAATCAGATTCAGGAAGCGCCTGTTGATGATGCTAAGGAGAGATTAGCCGAGGTGTTTAGGAAGTATCCTGATTTTCGGAAAAGGGTTGATGACGAATATATGAGACGCCAGAAGAATTATGCCGAATTCAAGAAATCTATTGATAAGAGTAATTAGATTTTTGAGTTTTAGTAATTTTTCTTTTTTATAATCTCTTGTTGTGTTGTCTTTTTTGTGTCTGAGTGAACGTGAAGTTCTGTAATATATAACAAGATAAGGCGTGCCCTTCGGGCACGCACGACACCGCCAACCCTAACGCGA
>CAYMLF010000186.1:0-4277 GCA_964391275.1 uncultured Candidatus Bathyarchaeia archaeon | reverse complement strand
CAAATTGTTTGGTTAATAGCGTTGATATCTGCTGTTCCCCACCAATTATTGACTGCGTCTATGTCATATTGCTCTGTTAAGTGGATATTTTGACCGTTGCTGTAAATGTTGTTTTGAGTAATTGTTGCTGAAGCAAGTGGCCCCCAAATGCCTGCATCCCAGTTATTTGCAATTGTGTTGTACTGGATTATTCCGGTTCCACTCATTCCACACTTGTTATTCGCTAATACGTTGTTCTCAATAACTGTTGCAGAATTATTGCTGCGTATACCGTCATTTCCATTATTCATGACAATGTTGCTTTGAATGGTTGAGGCACCGATTGCATAGATTCCTGTCCAGCATCCAGTGATGTTGTTGTTTGAAACAATAGCGGTTCCTGAAACGGTTATCCCATACTGTTGTCCGTTACCTACAATCAAATTATAAGAAATAACTGAAGATGAATCAAAGTGTGCATCTATTGCGCCTTTAGAGTTGATGTTTATAACGTTGTTAATGATGGAAGGGGAACCGCTGTATATTTCGATGGCAGTTTTCGGGGAGACGGTGAAGTAACTGTTGCTTATTTTTGGATAACCACCATTAACAGCTATGACAATCGAAGAAAAGTATGCATTGTCAATAACACATCCAATACCAGACTGCTCATTCCAGCCTGATTCAGAATCAAATACGATTAGCCCAGAATTTCCCACAAAAGCTATCCTGTCAGTGGTGCCTCGTGCATTTAGAGTTCCATAAACCCGTAGCTGATGTGAACCAAGATTCACAGTCACGCCGGGCTCAATGGTGAGGGTTGCCCCAGTTCTAATAGCTACATCGTTTGTTAATGTGTATGGACTGCCTGCTCTTGTCCAAGTTGTATCTGTATCGATTATGCTGTTGAACGTAGTTTCTGCTTTTGTGTTTGTAACAGATAATAGTCCACTGACTGCAAGTGCTATAAGCATAATTGATAGGCATTTGAGTTTACCCACGGTTACACCTTCTTACAAGTGCTGACTTTTGTAAATTTAAGGTTATTCCAGAATTAGTGAATAGTTAGAATGGTTGGCGCAAATTTGCAGAAAAAAGCGGCTGTAAATATAATTATTTGCAACTTTACTTGGTAAAACTTTCCCGTTTAGACCTAAAATTCTATTTTTTCCCTAGAATTTATAAAATGTTATAGGTAGGAAACGACATTGCACTAAGCAGTTGGTTGCTATCGTTTAGGTGAAAAACATGAGCATGTCAGAAAGCAATAGCGAGAATAGTCAGGAGTCGCTCTCCAACAAGGCAAGAGCAATCGTCATCGGCATAGTTTTAGCAATTATCGGTCACTTAATAAGCGGTTCATTTGCCAAAGAAACATTAACCAACTATACAGGCTTCATGCTGCTGCTTGTGGGAATAACCATTTTTGTTTCTGGCATATTCGCAACTGCTACGTCATGGTACAAAGCTCGCTTAAACAGGCAAACATCAACAGAAATCAAAGCTCGAAAAACAAGAATACTGTTTCTCAGCATTTGGCTAATTTGCATAGGCATAATTCTTGCGGTTGTAGGCTCAGTACTGGGAAGTGCCTTTGAAAAAACTTCAATAATAAACACTACTGGTTACCGATTGCTATTAGTGGGCTGTTTCGTTTCTTTAACTGGCACTTTAGCGGCGACGTTGATAAGTTTAAATAAAAACAAAAAACGATTAAAAAATGAAAAACAGCCAAAAGCTATGAGGGATAGATTTGGTGTATTGTTCTTTAACGTTTTATCAATTGTTCTTTCAGTGTTTATAGTTATTTTCGGATTTATTATGGCAGGCTCTTACGCAAAAGAATCAATCATGAATTACATCGGTTTTGGAACATCTTTGGCGGGAATAACCCTTCTTAGCATAGGCATAACAAAAATCGTTGTAAGCTTTCTAAAAAACCGCTTCTACTCTTCTGGAACAAACAGACCCAGACTTTTACTGGGCAGCATATGGGCAATGGCAATCGGATTAATGCTAATAACTAACGGCTCATTGATTGCTAGTTCTTATGCCAAAAACTCGCTCATGAATTATTCAGGTTTTGGAATGCTGCTCTCTGGCACAAGCGTTCTTGTTTATGGCCTATTTGAAACAGCACGGTTTTCTGCATTAGGTTACTTGAGCGGCAAACGGTCCAGTGCTAGTGAAGATCTAGAGCCCGCAAAGCCTAAGGAGAAATTAAGTGTTCGTTTAAGGGGTTTCTTTAGGAACTTGGTTAAGACAAGTGCAATCATTAACTTGATAGGTGTGATGGTTTCTATAGGTTTGCTTTTCTTTAGTCTCTGGCAACTTGACCTCATAGTCAGTGGACCAGTATGGTGGGAATCAAGTGCCACCGGTCCAGGATGGAACTGGCCTGGTCCAGGTGCATACGCTAATAATTACTTTCAATGCTTCATTTGGCAAACCACGATTGGACAGGCGTACGATACTTTGTTTATGCTGGTTTTCATTTCTTTTATTGTGCTTTTTGCGAGCGCTTACTTTTGGCCAAGGGGGCACTCTAAAAAAGAAGTGTAGTTGTGCAGCTTGATTGTGTGATTGCTCAAGGGCAGTGTTTTTGGTTACAGCTAATGGCTATTGGTTGACTGGTCCTGTTTTGAATGCTGCTTGAGTGTGTTTCGAAAAATTTTGGTAACGTATTCCTTTATATTTCTAGTGTGCGTCTATAATTCTTCCCGAAAGGTGTCGTTGATGGTTTGCAAAGTTGACATATCCGAAAAGCCACAGCTTAACAATCCCATCTTAATTGAAGGTTTACCTGGCATCGGCTTCGTCGCTAACATTGCCGCTTTGCATTTGATTAAAGAGTTGGATGCAAAACGTTTTGCTTTGATTGTTTCTTCTTCTTTTCAGGATTTTGCTGTAACCACTGAAGAGGGCAATGCGCGTTCTCCAATTAACGAGTTGTATTATGTTAAGCGTGGAGACGGCGGAAGAGATTTGATTATTTGGTATGGTAACACGCAAGCGTTGACGACGTTTGGGCAGTACGAGTTATGCGGCAAAGTCTTGGAGATTGTTCAGGAGCTTGGCTGCAACTTTGTTGTTTCCATTGGCGGCTTTAAGAAAGATGAGGCTCAGCCTGTGCCGGGAATTTACAGTACCGCAACAGATTTGGAGACGATGAAGACGGCGTTGGATTTGGGCACTAAGGTTATGGTTGGGCATGTTTTTGGCATTGCAGGTTTAAGCATTGGCATTGCAAAGTTGCGTGGTATGAAGGGGTTTTCTTTGCTTGTGGATACGCCTGGTATGAATCCTGATGTTAATGCTGCACGTTACGCTTTGATGATGCTTAACAAGTTTTTGGGTTTGCAGGTTGATTTTAGCAGGCTTGAGGAGACTGGCGATGCGATTAAGCGTATGCTTGAAACGTTTGGCTTGATTAGAAGTATTTCTGAAGAAAAGAAGAAAGAGGAGCAGCAGTTGCGCTGGTTTATTTAGGCTTTGTTTTCTGTTATGAATTGCTGGTATACTCTTTGCACTCTTTCGGCTGCTGGACCTGAGCCTTCGACGACTCCGCGTTCGGTTAGTTTTACCTTGTCCATGACCCATATGAAGCCTTTGTCTTCATAGAGTTTAACCATGGTTGGGAACACTTTTTCTAGGCGTTGTGAGAGGGCTTTTAGGTCGAAGGCTTTTTCTGCGGTTACTATTTGTGCTACGGTGTTTCCGTTTAGGAATAGTCTGTTTACTGTTTTGCCCTGTTCCTCTTTTGCGTCGGCTAGTGCTAAGCTGAGGTTGTCAGGGTTTATGCCGATTAGAGTGCCTGTGAAGGTTTTGCCTGATGTTGTTGTTACTGAGACGATTTTTTCTGCTAGTGCTGCGACTTCTGTAAAGTATTTTCTTTGCGCTACAGACACCTTTTATTTCTCCATTACGGTACGAAATTACGCATTCTGGTATTTATCTTTGATTTATATATAACATTGTCTATCGCTAGTGTGATGCAGTTTTTTGCGGTTTGCTGATTGTTTTTAAGTAGAAGTTGTGGGGGAAAATCGCCTTAGCACAACCACAAGCAAAGGTTTGTGTTTTGCTGTCTGTTTTGTGGTCTGCTGTTGTGGACGTTTGTAGGCTGGTTGTGCAGTGTGCACAAGCGGTTTGGCTGTTGCTGTTTTTGCTGAGGGGTTGGGGATGGGATTTAGGTCCAATTTGCGCTGTTTTGTTGTTTTTTGGTCTGTTTTAGCGTTTTTGGGCTAGCTGGTGGATAGCTGTGATTTTTTCTATAGCCCCCCTTATATAAAGGCGGA
>CAYMLF010000185.1:0-4300 GCA_964391275.1 uncultured Candidatus Bathyarchaeia archaeon | reverse complement strand
GTGTTTAGGGCGTAGATTTTGCCGTCGTATGAACCCACATACAACTTGCTGTTTGTTACGGCTGGCGAGGATGCGATTCCTCCGTTGGTTGCAGTTTTCCATATTAATTCACCGTTGGATGCGTTAAGTGCATAGATGTTGCCGTCTAGTGAGCCAACGTAGACGACCCCGTTTGCTATGGCAGGGGAAGAATACACTGCATCTCCCGTGGCATATTCCCATTTCAAGTTGCCCGTGAAGGCGTCTAAAGCGTAAACTTTCTTGTCCTGAGAACCAAAAATAACTATGCCATCCGCGACTGCTGCAGAACCCACTATTTCATCGCCAGTTTCAAATTCCCAGACAAAATCGCCGTTAGAGGCGTTTAACGCCACCATTTTCTTGTCTAGAGAGCCTAAGTAGACTAAGCCGTTTGATACTGTAGGGGACGAGGCTACAATTACGGCTCCTGTGCTGTAGTTCCAGATGTGCTCGCCTGACTCAGCGTTTAGCGCGTAAATCTTATGATCCTGTGAACCCACAAAAACGACGCCGTCTGAGACTGCTGGCGAGGAAACCACTGCCAACCCCGTAGTGTAGTTCCAGAATAGGCTGCCGTCGTTCTTGTTTATGGCGTAAACGTTGTGGTCGTATGAGCCAACGTAGACAAGGTCGCCGTAAACCGCTGGGGAAGACAAGAGAAACATGTTATCAGCCGTGAATGTCCAAATTACGTTGTTGTGTAGTTCCCAGTCGTAGCCAACCATGCCTGTGGAAGCGTTTAAGGCGTAGAGTATTCCGTTGTGGGCGCCCACGTAGACTACGCCGTCAGCTACAGCAGGCGACGAATCTACTTTGCCGCCACTAGCAAAGCTCCACTCTAAAGCGCCCGTTAAACTGTTGAGGGCATAGAGTTTTCCAGCCCACCCACCAACGAAAACCCTGCCGTCAGCCACTGCTGGACGACTAATCACAATGTCACCAGAAATATGGCTCCACTGGAGCTCGCCGGTTTGGACGTTTAGGGCATAAATTTTTCCGTCATTTGAACCAACAAAAACTTTGCCGTCTGCAACGGCTGGCCAAGAAGCCACTTCTCCGCCAGTTGTGAATTTCCATTTCAGGTTGCCGTTTGATGTGTCAAGGGCGTAGATGTTGCCGTCGTTTGAGCCGATAATTACGGAGCCTGCGGTTATTGCGGCTGAAGAGAAAATTGCTCCGCCAGTCGTGTAATTCCAAAGTTGTCTGCCGCTTGACGCTTCCAACGCGTACACATTGCTGTCTAAGGAACCAATGTACAGTACGCCATTTGCAACTACAGGTGAAGAGACTACGTTGTCGTTTGTAGTGTAATCCCAGACTAGGTTGCCGTTTGAAGCGTTGAGTGCGTAAACTTTACGGTCTAATGTACCGATAAAGACTAGTCCCTCTGAAACCATGGGTGAGGAAAGCATGATTTGACCGCCTGTCTGGGCTTTCCACACTAACTCTCCTGTCTTAGCGTTTAAAGCGTAAACATGCTTGTCTTCTGAACCAACATATACTATGCCGTTTTGAACTATTGGGTCGGAGTCGACATAGTAGCCTGTGGTGTATTTCCAAATTAACGCGCCTGTTTGGGCATTTAACGCGTAGAGGTTGTTGTCTTCTGAGCCAATGTAAACGATGCCGTCAACAATGGCTGGGCATGAAACTATGATGCCGTCTGTTGTGTAGTTCCAGATTTGTGCGCCCGTTTCCGCGTTGAAAGCGTAGACTTTGCGGTCGTAGGAACCAACATAAACTACGCCGTCTGCAACAGCGGGTGAACCCACTTGGCCTCCAGTGTTGTACTTCCACAGCGTCTGATTAGTCGTTGCGTCTGCCGTGTCTAAGTATCCTGTGCGTTGAAGGTTCTGGTGAAACATGGGCCAAGAATCAGAGGCTTGCGGAGACGAGAAGGCAGCAAGCAGTATGGGCAGCGGAATCAGAAATAGCATGATTAGGAAGTATGTGGTTCTTTTTTTATCCATCAGTTTTCCCTCTATCCCCTACCTTGAACTAAAGTGTAAAATAGCAATCTGCTAACAAAATATTGTATTAAAGAAATAAAAAGTTGTTTAAAAAACAACCAAAACAGCTAAGAAAAACAGGTTGCTATTTTTTCCGCAACGCCTCTGGAACGTACGCGCACGCGTCGTCTTGACCGTAAATGTCGCCTGTCAACGCATAAGCTCGGTTTCTGCATCCGCCGCAGATTTCTTTGTATTCGCAGACTCCGCATTTGCCTTTGAGAACGTTTTTGTCTTTAAAGCTGCTGAAGTAGGGTGAAGCTTTCATTTCTTCCCAAACTTGCGTTAGGCTTTTGGTTCGTATGTCGCCTAGCATCATTGGCTCCATCGGTCTTAGGTCGCTGTAGAAGCAGGGGATGAGGTTGCCGTTTTCTGTGACGCTGATGTAGCCGCCGAATGCGAAGTAAGTGCATTTGCCATGGAACTTTTTCTCGTACCATTCGTCAAAGTTTGGAATGTTACGTTGCTTCACCACTCGGGCGAAGTGTGGGCAGTGCACGTGAATGTCAAATACGCCCTCGTACTTCACAGATAAATCCCAAATGTGGTTGAGCGCTTCCTCTAACTGCTCAGGCGAGGGGCTTAAATCGTCCACTTGGTCTTTTGCTCGACCGCTGGGGACGAGATGGTTAAACCAGACAAAGTTAGCGTGATACTTCTCTGCCAACTCGCAAACGTGGTCTAGATGCTGATAATTCACCCTGGTTATTGCTGCGGCTAAGCCGTTGAGGATTTTTCCAGCTGACAGCTTCTGGATTGCCGCTAAGGCTTTTTGGTAGGAGCCTTTGCCGCGGAGTTGGTCGTTGATTTCTTCTGGTCCGTCAATGCTGACGGAAGTCCAGACTTGGTTTTTAACGAGGTTATCGTAGATTTCGCCGTTGACAAAGCAGCCGTTGGTTAGTAGACACACGTTGAGGCCTTTGTTTTTGGCGTAGGTGACTATTTCAAAGATGTCTTTGCGAAGAAGCGGTTCGCCGCCTTTCAACCCGAACCAGCGGACGCCGAAATCGTAAACTTTGTCCACTAAGTCTAGTGCTTCTTTAGTGGTTAACTCTCGGGGCGCGTTTTTGCCTGTGGCGTCGACGTTGCAGTAAACGCAGCGTGCGTTGCAGGCTCCAGTTGCCCTCCAAGAGGTCATAAGTAACGGGCCTTTGTTTGCCATCCTAAAATACATCCTTTAGCTTTAACATTTCGAGGTTTACCTAGAAGTCTCATACTAAAAAAGATTTTGCGGTGTATTAGCTGAAAGGAAAATATAGGTTGATAAGCAAGAATCATACAAGCAAGTAACATAAAATTGGAGTGAAGTTTGTGTCTGCGGATTTAGTGCTGCTTGAAGGCAACTTTTTAACCATGAATCCTAACCAGCCAAGTGCCCAAGCTGTTGCTGTTAGGGGCAACAAAATAGTTCATGTAGGCACCAACGAGTCCGTAAGCGAATTAATCGGCAAAGGCACTAAGGTGCTGCGTTTGGAAGGCAAAACGGTGGTGCCTGGCTTCATAGATACGCACGTTCACGTCACTGACTATGGCAGGCTTCTCACGTGGCTGAATCTTGAAAACGCATCTTCAATTAAGGAAATTCAACGCTTGCTAAGTGAATGCGTGGGGCAGACTGGGGCGGGCAAGTGGATTTTGGGGAGAGGTTGGGACGAAAACCGCATAACTGAGAATCGGGCGCCGACACGATTCGACTTGGATGCGGTTTCGCCTCAGAATCCAGTTGTGTTGTATCACCAGTCTGGGCAAGTATGCGTTGTTAACAGTAAGGCACTGGAAGTAGCGGGAATAGGCATGCAGGCGGATGTGGGCATAGAAAAAAACCCTGAAACAGGTGAACCCACAGGCGTACTTAAAGACGACGCAACAAACCTTGTGTGGAACAAGATTCCCCAGCCAACCCCAGATGAACTCTACGATTCCACTTTTATGGCTCTTGAAAAAATCGTCCAAGCAGGCATAACAAGCATTCACTGGGTTGTTCTTTCCGAAGCAGAACTGCCAGTAATCAGAAAACTTGCGGAACAGGATGCTTTGCCGTTGCGGGTTTACGTGATTGCTCCAGCAAACCTGCTAGACGCCGCTTTGTCGGCTTTAAAAAACTTAAACAACAGGTTCCTTAAGTTGGGCGGCGCCGTGATTTTTGCCGACGGCTACTTAGCTTCAAGAACAGCAGCCTTGACTGAGCCTTACAGTGACGCGCCAGAGGAGCAGGGAAAACTGCTGTGCTCTGGGAAAGAAATGCGGGTGCTTGCAGAAAAAATCCGCTC
>CAYMLF010000184.1:0-4308 GCA_964391275.1 uncultured Candidatus Bathyarchaeia archaeon | reverse complement strand
TTTGAAGGCTTTCATGTGGCAGAAGTCAACGCATTTTCCACAGGTGACGCATTTTGAGTAATCTATGATTGGGTCCCATGGAATTTGTTTTCGTGGAACCCCATAAGTTTCTTCTGTTTCTTCTTCTGTCATTTGATTCACCTTTAAGTAGTCCAGAAAGAAAAGACGTCAAGGTTTTCCTTCTCAAACTCTTTCTTCAAGATTTCTTTAACTTCGTCTTCATCTAGGTTTAGGATGCCGTTTTTGTCTTTGTGCAGGGGGATTTTGGTTTCTCTTAGTGCTTCGCCTTTTGGGGAGTCAAGGAAGATGTAGTAGCGTTTGTCATGCAGCATGATTATTCTTAGCGTGGAGAGTTCTTTGTTTGGTGAGAAACCGTTTTGTTCGAGGATGTAGACGATGGAGCCTGGTTTTTTCTCGTGTACTTGGCGTTTGAATTCTTCCCAGTTGCGAACGCGTACTTGGCCGTCGTTTGCTATCATTTTTTGTTGGCTCCTTTGGAGTAGGTCTTATTTATGTAAATATTTAAATATTGTTATATACAATCGTAGATTATGCCCCAGCAAACTTCAGCCCAACTCAGATTCAAAGCACAAATATTTCATGCACTTTCAGCTTCTGATAGGCTTGAGATTTTAGAGTTTTTGCGTGAAGGCGAAAAATGCGTCTGCGAAATCGTTCCCCACCTCAACCTTATTCAGCCAGTTGTTTCTAGGCACCTAAAAATTTTAAAGGATGTTGGGCTTATTCGGTGCCGAAAAGACGGAACCAAACGCATGTACTCAATTGTTGATTCTCGCGTGCACAATGCTGTTGATGCGTTGACCCCTAGAATCGTGGCTGTTCTGCAGAAAGAAATCGTTGACCAAATGACTTGCAGTCCAGAATAGAGCCAAGAGCGCTCTAGTGCTTGGGGAAATCTATACCCCCCTTATATATAGGCGGACTCGCGCCATGTTGAAGACTGTGAGGTCTCTCTTCTGTGACCTCCCCTCCCTTATATAAAGAGTCAAAGCCCAAGAGAACCTTAGGTTAATTTTACTTTGGCAAACTGCTGCACGTTTTTCATAAGTAACTTATATCTAAGCAGATTAAACAATAGGATAAAATAAGCAGGAAACTGAAAGGTGCCCGTCATGGAAAGGTTTCGCTTAGCGGTATTTAACACGCAGCCTCCACACTTGTATTTTGGAGGGGTTGAGAGGCGGATAATCGAAACCACACGGCGCCTAACCAGTAAGGCGGATATTACGGTTTACAGTGGCACCAAAGCTGGCTTCAAAGAGCCCGCTAAAATTGACGGCGTAAACCTTGTGCCCTGCAATTCAACCGACAAAATCTATCCCCTCGACAACTGGTCATTCAACAAAAACCTCATCAAACAAGCAGACGTGTGGGAAGCTGACGTTTTTGAAGCCCACAACGACAACGGCTACAGGCTTTTGAAAATCCTCAAGCAGCAAGGCAGCAAAAAACCGTTTGTACACACGATTCACGGCGTATTAGCTGACGAGTATGAGCAGGCAAAACAGAACGTATATGCGGGTTTTCGGGGCAGGCTTGCCAACCAGTTCATGCGCAGGCTTGCCAAGTTCGAAAAGGAAACAGCCCAAAACGCCACCTTAATCGCCACCATCAGCCGCGTTTCACTAGAGAAAATGCAGAAACACTACAACGTTGACCCCTCAAAAGTGCGCATTGTGCCCAACGGGGTTGACCCAGAAAAGTACAAGCCCGCAGACGACCCCGCCGCGTTGAAGCGCAAGTTTGGATTAGGCGATGTGCCAGTTGTGCTTTTTGTGGGCAACTTGATTCCACGCAAAGGCTTGCCGTTTCTCGTTGAAGCAGCCAAAAAAACCGTTAAATCCAATGCGGATGTGCGTTTCGTCGTTGTCGGCGATGGCCCGCTCAAAAACCAGTTAAATGCAGATTTAAAAAACGCTAACCTCTCAGGCAGGTTCACGCTTTTTAGCCGCTTAACCGATGAAGCGTTGGCGGAAATGTACGGTTGTGCGGACGTTTTTGTTTTGCCGTCAGTGCAGGAGGGGCAGGGTATTGTGCTGCTTGAAGCTGCGTCGTCGGGTAAGCCTGTGGTGGCTTTTGACATCGGCGGCGTTAACGAGGCAGTTGAAAGTGGCGAAACGGGGTTGCTGGTTGAACGTGGCAACAGTGGTGCGTTGGCTGATGCGTTGCTGAAGCTTTTGCCTGATGCGGATTTGCGGTTGAAGATGGGTTCAGCTGGACGCAAATTCGTAATGGAGAATTTCACGTGGGATATTTGCGCTCAAAAAATGCTGGCGGTTTACCGTGAAGCCATGGCGTTAAAAGCATGAAACCTCAATAGTTTTAGCCAACCGCTTAAAATCTTCCTCGCTCATCCACTCAGTTTTCAGGTAAACGCAAATCCGCTCTTCAGGCAACCCTAAGCGTCGTGCTTCCTGCACGGTGTAGCGGTACGCTTCAATCTCTGTTGGTCTATCCACATACTTGTATCTTGGGTCAAACAGTTCTTTGCCCTCCATAAACTGCTTCACATGGCAAAGCTCATGAATAAGGTCAAGGTAAATGTCGGTTTTGTTGCCGCTCTTCAAGTAGCTTTTGCTGACCACCAAGTGCCCATCTTCGCCGTCCACGTACATGTACCCGCTGAGCCAGTTAAATTCAACTTTTAGGTTGCTTAACACTTCAGTGGTTTTTTCTCCAAAAATGCCTCTAACCGCCGCTACTTTGTCAAAGCCTTTGAAGTACTCAAGAAAGATGCCGCTTTGGCTTCCAAGGCTTGACAGGTTAAACGGTAGTTTCCGAAGCAACCGCAAAACCCTGAAAACAATATAATCTAAAGACGGCGGCAAAGTTTAGTTCTCCTACTTATATTCTGAAAGATACTCCAGCATCATTCCGTGAATCATCAACTTTGAAGCGTCATCAACAGTGCCTATGCTGGCGTCTATGTTGTTGTAAACTGGGTTTCTCCACATGGCTTTTGGCACCAAATTAAACTGCAACGGCACATCCAAGCACACTCCAAACCGCTCAGACATATCCGAAATAAACTGTCCGCCTCGGCAAGCTTTACGAGCGGAAGTGTAGCTTTGCAGAAGCTGAGGTGCCGCAAAAGCGCCTACTCCATGCCAAAGCGCAGCATCCTCTGGTGAGGCAAGGGCGTAGAGGAAAAACTGTGGGGACGATGGTGTCTCTTTGAAGTCGTAGTCTGAAAGCTTTTCGCCAATAACAGTAAAGCTGTCGTCTGCTTTTGCGAGTGCTATGTCTTTTGGGTCAATAGCGTTTGGGTACAGCGCTGTAGTTTTGTATTTGACTGTGACGTCTTCAAGTTTGCTTTTTTCAAAACGGATTTTTCCCCTAGCAGCCCGTTTTGAGCCGTAACCCTTCTTTGAATGCGGCACAGTCAGCAATGTGGTACGTTTAGTTAAGCTTCTGCCCATGCAACTGTAAGCCTGCTCAATTGATTCATAACTTTTGTGTGCTTGACTTATAATGTAGTGCAGTAAGCCGTTTTTGTTTTCCGCTTGCAAGGTTGACAAGGGCATGCGTAAAGCGTTAAGCCTCAAATCCATTCCAAACACGCTTGAGAGTTCTTCAAGCTGCTTAAACTTGAAAGAGTCAACAAAATCCAAGTAGCTATCCGTCTGCTGCAGCTCCTTAGCGATTAACTCAACCTCTTTTTTAGAAATCATTTTGCCCTCATACTTCTCAACGAATTGTGGGTCGATTTTTAGCTGGCTATTTTTGATGTAGGCTGCGGGAAAAGCGCTTTGACCGCTATCTACGATTGACTGTTTTAACGGGTTCATCGAGTAACGGTCAGCTTCCACATCGTCAGTGTTTAACAGGAAAGGCAAAATATAGCCCTCAGGAGGCTTTTTGAGGTCTTCACTCAACTGTTTGTAGTCATCTTCATTTGGGGCATGAAAACCAATAGTGCCAAAATAGTTAGCGCAAGTCTGCAGTAGACGCACGCCAATTATTCCTTGAACATCCTCAACTGTTAACTGTGGATTGGCATATTCCACTGACCCGCGAACAAAGAAATGGTCCTCTGCAATGGGAACGCTTGTTTTTTTGCCGTCAACGAACCTGAAAAACGTAATTTTTCTCTGTGTGAATTTTTCCAATTTGCGGCTTTGGGCTTTTTTAGAGAGAACCTTAACTGCTGGCATCGATTCAGCGAGGAACCTTTTGACTAAACTGTAACAGTAATCTTGAGGCATAATTGTCTATTCATCCTCTTTCCAATGATTCTGCAGCATATATGCACTTTTGAACTTTGGGGGTGCCTAAAAACATTCTTGA
>CAYMLF010000183.1:0-4359 GCA_964391275.1 uncultured Candidatus Bathyarchaeia archaeon | reverse complement strand
GCTAACTCAGTAGCATTCTTGTCACTGATTTTTCCATCTCGGTTATCGATTACTACGTAGTCGTTTCCCAGTCCATGCATCTTCCAAAACTGCACACTACTCACCCTTTGCCACCCGTTGAGTCGCCATTAAATTTGCAAGTTGCTCCCGCTCCCTAACCACTACAGCTTTGCCCTGCCGAATCATAACCTCAGCTGCACGTGGCCTTGAGTTGTACTGGGAACTCATGCTAAACCCGTAAGCTCCAGCATTCAAAACCGCCAAAACATCGCCCTCGTTAACCATGGGCAACTTACGTTGCTTGGCTATGGCGTCGCCTGTCTCGCATATTGGACCAACCACGTCGAAGGTTTCCTTTTCAGGCGCATCTAACTTGTCAGCTACCAAAATTGGGTGATACGAGCCATACATTGCTGGGCGAACTAGCGTGTTGAAACCCGCGTCTACACCAAGAAACTTGCGGTGAGGCGTCACCTTAACCGTGTTAACCGTAGTCAGCAATATGGAAGCGTCGCACACCAAGTAACGCCCTGGCTCAACACAGAAAAACGGCTTGCCCAAACCATACTCCTTAACCTTCGCCTTAAACGGTGCAACTATCTTGCCTGAAAAATTGGTAAGGTCAAGCTCCTTGTCCTCAGGCTTGTATGGCACCCCAAGCCCGCCGCCAATGCTGATGAACTCAAATTCGATTCCCACCTCATCATGCACCCGCTTAGCTATACTCAACAGCTTATCCACCGCCAACGCGTAAGGCTCCACATCCAACACGCCTGAGCCAATATGCATGTGAATACCAAAACGCTCAACCCTTGCCCGCTCAGCAATCGCGTAAGCTTGAATTACTTCTTCTTCCCAAAGCCCAAACTTTGTTTCAGGCCCCGCAGTAATGCAGTGGTCATGGTGACCAGCACCGATTTCAGGATTAACACGCACTGAAATGATTGGCGGCACCGCTATCTTTAGCAGCCTGTCCAGTTCAGATTGGGAGTCGATGTTTACTGTTATGTTGGCGTCAGCGAGAAACTTGAGTTCATCATTTCGAACACTGGTTCCCGTAAACAGTATGCGTTCTGGCGTGTAGCCGCTGCTTAAGCCCATGAAAACCTCGCCGGGACTCACAGTATCCAAGTACGCTCCTTGAGACTGCAAAAGCTTAAGCACTGCCAAGTTTGTGTTTGCCTTGCAAGCGTAGTAAATACGCACGTCCTTGTAGTTGCGGACTAAAGCAGTATGAAGCCGATTATAGTTGTCGCTGATTCTCTTCTCGCTTAGCACATACAGTGGAGTATCATACTTCTCCGCCAACTCCTCAACGGATATGCCGTCAAAGAACAAGTTTCCCTTGTGGTTTTCTAAGGGTTCCCGAAGCTTACGTTTAACCATCAAACTACACCAAATTCTCTCAAGTTAACAATAGAGGTGAGATTAGGCTAAGCCTTTAGAAACATAAAGCTCAGCACTCAATATTCCTCCGCCAGCAGCACCTCGAACCGTATTGTGACCAAGACACATGTACTTGAACGTCATAATCGGATCCTTACGAATTCTGCCAACCACAACGCTCATGCCGCAACCTGCATCACGATCAAATCGTGGCTGGGGACGATTCTTTTCATGACGAACCACTATAGGATTAATTGGTGCAGAGGGCAGCTTAAGCTTTTGAGGTTCACCCTTAAAGTTGGCAAATGCAGCCTCAATTTCCTCGATTGACGGGTCTTGCTCCAGCTTGATAAACACTGATTCTAAGTGTCCGTCCTTAACGTGAACGCGGTTGCAGCTTGCACTAAGCTGGAAATCAGCGTTCTTCACCATTCTGCCGTCGAAGGAGCCTAAGATTTTTAGGGCTTCTGCTTCCAGCTTTTCTTCTTCGCCTGAAATGAAAGGAACCACGTTATCGATAATGTCTAGTGAGGCAACGCCGGGGTATCCTGCACCGCTTAATGCTTGCATTGTTGAAACTATGATTTGCTTTAAGCCAAACTGCATAAGCGGCTTAAGCGAAATCGCCAACTGAATTGTGCTACAGTTAGGGTCAGTTGTAATGAAACCCTTCCAGCCCCGCAGTTTCTGCTGAACCTTAACCATTTCAGCGTGCTCAGGATTGATTTCTGGAATAAGCAACGGCACATCCTTGTCCATGCGGTGAGCGCTTGCCTTGCTGAAAACCGGATACAACGCTCCAAACTCAGCTTCAACTGGCCCAGCTAAATCACCTGGAAGAGACGAGAACACCAAGTCTACATCGCCAACCTGCTCTACTGACTTAACATCAGCGTTAGCTACTGGCATTTCAGCAATCTCCTTTGGCAGTTCGGTCTCCATAAGCCAGTTGCATGCATCCTTGTATTTTTTGCCTGCTGACCGCTCAGACGCGGCTAACACCTCAATTTCAAACCAAGGGTGCCCTTGTAGGAGTTGTATGAACCGTTGTCCAACGGCTCCGGTTGCGCCTAAAATGGCGACTTTACGCTTCACTGACATGATTTTATACTTCCTTGTTGTTTTGTGTTGTTTTTTCCACATAAAAAAGGTAATGGTATTTTTTCTTGTTAAGTTAAGCCTAAAACGTCAGCCATGCTGTACACTTTGGGCTCATTTTGCTTGCTTAACCATTCAGCTGCTAACACGGCGCCCTGCGCAAACACGTCTCTGGAGAATGCTGTGTGTTGGATGCGGAGCATTTCGGTTTGTCCAGCCACAACTATATCATGGATTCCCGCTACGCCCCCAGCACGCATTGAAGTGATTTCCAATTCTCCCGGTTGTCTTGGGCATACACCTTCACGTCCAGTTACAGTCTTTGAATAGCCACGCACTTTAGAGATTATTTCTCCCAGTTTTTTGGCGGTTCCGCTTGGCGCGTCTTGTTTGGCGTTGTGATGAACTTCGCTTATGCCAAAGTCGTATCCTTGTGGAAACGCTTTCAAAGCCTCTGCCAGCTTAAAGAGTATGTTAACGCCGATACTGTAGTTTGGCGAGAACACCGCAGGAACCTTGCCATTCATTGCTTCGACGACAATGCGGTTTTGTTCTGGTGTAAAGCCTGTGGTGCCAAGAACTATGCGTTTGCCAAGACCAGCAACGATTGGAATATTGACGACATCTGCTTTTGGAACTGTGAAGCTGATGAAGACATCCGCATCTCGTACTGCTTCTTTTAACCTTTCAGGGCTCAAAATTCTTGAGTCTGAGTCACAGATACCAGAGTCGCGCAGACTCCTGTCTATGCATGAAGCGTTTGCGGCTTCGATGACTCCAGTTATTTGATGCCCTCTAGCTATGGCTTCGTGGATGATGGCGATGCCCATCTTTCCAGCGGCGCCTGCAACACAGAGCTTAAGCATAGGTTAATCCCTCAAGATACCGCTCATTGTATAGGCGGTCTTTGACGTCTACGCCAAAGAAGTCGGCAATTGGCTGGAATATTTCAGGATTATTCTCATGCACTTTACGGGCGTTAGCTAAAACGATTTCAAGTCCATTACGAGTCATCTTTCCTAAAGGTTGCCTGCATGGCCCTGAAGGCATACCCAACACGTTCATTAAAGCCTTACAAGCTACTGGATTTCTGGCTTTACACGTCACAGACCCGTATCGTGTCTGCTCTTGGGTCTTTACGGTAACTATATTGAAGAGTGGCTGTAGGGCTTGAGCAATTACGCTGGCGGCTTCCTCATTACCGTCAAGAACGTAGTGAACCATGTTAACGACTGCGCGTGGAGCAATGTTTGACACTACAGAGATAACTCCGCTTGCATTAATGTCAGGTGAAACCATCATGGTGTAGGTTTTGTCATCATCGCCACTTAAAATATCAAAGTCTTCACCGCAAAGCTGTCGTGTCAACTCCATATTCTTAAGGTCGCCTGTTGCTTCCTTAACGCATCGCACATTTGGGTACTGATGGCTCAAAATTGCGAGGTCTTGCGGAAAAAGCTGAGTGCCAGTTCTGCCCGGAATAATGTAGGGAATCACTTGCACATCTGGAAATCGACACGCGACCGGTTCAATGTACTCACGACGTATCTCCATTGAGCTTGGTCCATTATAATACGGGTCTACAAGCAACACAGCGTTTACGCCGGCATCTTGCGCGTGTGCTGTGCCTTCAATAGCTTCTTGTGTAGAGTTGCTGCCCGTGCCAGCGATTGTTAGGCATCGGCTACCAGCGAATTCATGCATTTTTTCTATTACTTTGCTGTGTTCACTCCAGTTTAGGGTTGGGGATTCGCCGGTTGTTCCAACGGCAAGTAATCCTGATACGCCTTCTTGAATTTGGAAGTCTACTAGGCGGCGTAAGCCTTCGTAGTCTACTTGGCAGTTACTGTTCATTGGGGTTATTAGTGCGGTGTA
>CAYMLF010000182.1:0-4411 GCA_964391275.1 uncultured Candidatus Bathyarchaeia archaeon | reverse complement strand
CGCCGTAAGCCTTCAAGAAAGGCAAAATCAACCGCAACGTGCCACCCGCAGAATACCCTTCTCTGCAAAGCACATCAGCCAACACGTCATCATATTTGCTCAAATTACAGAAAAGGCAATCCCCATTAGGAATAAAATGGGCTGCTAACTCGTACGCATTATCATTCTTTGAGATTGGGCCTTCACAGTCAGAGACAAAGACGCGCCTCACGCCCTACGCCTCAACTGCTCCATATGACTCACGCTTCTGGCGATGTGCTCTGCTGAAGCAATGTCCATGCGGCTCCACAAAGCACCACCCGAGATTGCTCTAGCACCCTCCAAACTAAGCTGACGAGCCTCCTCAATGCTGCCGCCAACAGCCAAAACCCCAACAGCCCTAGATTTCAAAGCGTAAGTTCTGCCGCCCCTCAACTCCATCGAACCCGGGTAAACGCGGATTTTGCCCTCAGTCTTCCTTGATAACTCATAAGCCCGCGACAAATCAACAGCAGAGCCAACCTCGGATGCAACGACTTTATCTGGATAAACACTCATGAACCCGCCATAATCAGGCGGAACCTTATAAGTCAACACCGTCGCCGCCCGCTCAAGCGCAACCCCAGACAAGGTACCCTCAACCATCCTAAAGCACACATCAACAAAATCGTCCTTGATGATTGGCATGATGTTGATGCTTTCAGGGTCACCGGGGCGACTGTTAATTTCAAGAATCTTAATCCCCTTACCTGTATGCATGAAAGCAAGATACAAGGGCACACCGCGAAGAGCGGAAGAATCGTTAATTTGACTGCTCCAGCCGTTGAAGATTTTGTTGGCTAAGACAATTTCGTCTTCGTGTTCAGCACCTGTTAAGAAGGGCAGTTTATCATCGACGTCTTTGTATGAGCCCATGCCGCCCGTGTTTGGACCCTTATCACCATCAAAAGCACGCTTATAATCACGCGTCCCCGGCAAAGGAACAAAGTGTTTGCCATCACAAAAAGCCATGGAGCTGGATTCTTCCCCATCCACCTTCTCCTCAATGATAACTGCGCTGTACTGAAAGTTTGACAAGAAATGCTCAAACAACTCCTCCCGCGTTGAAAAATGGTCACCCCAAACGCCCACGCCCTTACCCGCAGCAGGCTTATCAGGCTTAACCACCGCTTGATTACCCAGCTCATCCAGCCACCTGTAAACGTCAGCTTTCACTTCACTTGTGCCCTTGTAGTCTTGAGGGTCAAAAATTTTGAACCGCGGATTCGCCTCAGGAGCAATTTCTTGGAAAAGCAGACGCTGTTTCACTTTGCTCTCCTCTATGGCGTAAGCTTTTTTGGGGCAAATAACTGGAATTCCAGTCTGAGCCTCGATAAGGTCTCTAACGCCGTCAATAATTGGTTTCTCCGAGCCCACCAACACAAAGTCCAGTTTATCCTTGTAGGTTTGGGCAAACTTGGCGATGTCTTGAACATTCAAGTTAGGAACAACAACGTGCTTGGCTGCCCTTTCCACGTTAAACGGGTTAAGCTGCTTATCAGCAATGTACAACTCAACCTTGTAGTTCTGACTCCTTGCAAGCGCATCAACCATAGCAACCTCTCGCGAACCATACGAAACAACTAATACACCCACTGACTCCATTCAAAGACACCGTTAGCTTGTAAAGGAGACCTTAGCACTTAATTTGTTTTTTTACTATCTAACACTGATTCTTCAGCCTCATAAACACGGTTTTTCTCCTCATAACCACAAAGAAACCTTTGCTTCATTTCATCAGCCAACTTTTGAGCCAAAGGCGTCGGATACTTTCCTGTAACACATGCCAAACAAAGCTCCTCACGAGTTTGCCCAGTAGCCTCAATCAACGCGTCAATAGACTGGTAACACACACCGTCAGCGCCGATAATTTTGGCAATTTCCTCTGGGCTATTCTTTGAACCCACAAGCTGCCCATAAGTTGACATGTCGATGCCGTAGAAGCATGGACCGATAATGCGTGGGAAAGTAACAAACACATACACTTTTTTAGCGCCTGATTTACGCAGCTTATCAATAATTACTTTGGTTGTGTCACCGCGCACGATGCTGTCCTCAGTGATAATCACGTTTTTGCCGTTAACTTTTGAACCTAAAATGTTAATTTTCTTATCAATCGTCGAGAAACGCTCATTATTTAACAGAATGAAAGCCCGTTCAGTAACATAACGATGTCTTCTAGAAGCCCTCTCCCAACGCAAACCCGAAGCTTCATGTACACCCATAGCAGGGTCATCACCAGTTTCAGGCACAGACAAAATAATATCACACTCCTTCACAACCTCAGGGAATTCCTCTACAATATTTCTTCCAAAATCCTCACGAATCTCATACACGTATTTCCCGTTAAATCGCGAATCAGGCCTTGCGAAATAAGCGTACTCAAACGCGCAGAATGCATACTTGGGTCTTTCAATAAGTTGTTGACGCTTAAAACCATCTTTAGAAACAGTAACTAACTCTCCAGGATTAAGTTCGAAATCTCGTTCCAAACCATTCATGTCCAAACTAACCGTTTCAGAGGAAAAAGCAAAAGTTTGACCATCAGGACCATGTCCAGCGCACAACGGTTTAATTCCATGGGGGTCTTTGAAAGCGAAAAAGACACCATCGCCAGTTATTCCTGTAACAGAAAACGCGCCATCTAAACTTTCCATTACTCCACGAACCGCTGAGACCAAATCTTTGCCTTGTTTTAAGCCAAGAAGAAGTTTATGGCAGACAATGTCTGAGTCGCATGTATAGTTAAAGTTAGAAAAGTTCCGGGTCATTTCTTCTTTAAGCTCAGAAGTGCTAACAATGTTTCCATTAAAAGACAAAGCAAGCTTTATGTCATCACTAACTCCAGTGACAGGCTGAGTACCTTGAATCAACGACTTATCATCGCATTTACCTGAAGTAGTATACCGCACATTACCTATACCAATCGAACCCGGCAACCTACCAAACCATTCATTCAAAGCACTCGTTTTCAGTTTTGGAACTAAATCCAAGTTTTTGTAGACGAAAAACTGTTTTTTATTGTATGTTAGGAATCCGTGTGATTGGTGACCTCTGTGGTTTTGAGCCCTAAGTCCCCAGTAAACGTAAGGAAAAATTGGTTGTTGATTATAGTTTATTACGCCAAAGATACCGCAGCCCATTTTTGGTCCCCTCTAAGCAAGACTAACGAAGAGAGATTGAAAAGGGGTTTATCAGCTTTTAGTACAAATTTGAGTATAAAGCATGGTGATTTTAACACGTTTTGTTTGATACTTGATGGATAAGTGGTTTGGGGCTTTTTTTGTCTGTAAGTGTCTTAGACATACAAAGACTAAAAACAAAAGTCAGTTGTATATAGATTGTTTAGTACTTAGTCAATATTTTAGTATTGTAAATCTTAATTCTTACGATAGACCGCTATTTTGTAGCGGTAAACAATAAACCGAATATTGAATCTTGCGACAGAAGAGATTTATAAGCAAAACAGCAATGCTAATCCAAAGATGAGTCGGCGAAAAAACATGCTAAACAAAAAAATAATCAAATCCAAAATCAAAGTCAAAACAGGCTCAAACCTGCGACAAAAGAGCAAACAGGCTCATCAGCGAGTCCCAAAAATAGGAGGTGAAAGAAGACAATGAACTATGACAAATTCCACCGCTTGCTAAAGAACCGCGTTGCTCTGAGCACCGTCGTTACAACACTGATTATTCTGGTCATCTCAGTGTTGCTCGCCAGCGTAGTCACCTATTTCGCCATCAACGTCGTCAGCACACGAGTCCAAGAGGAAAGCGTAGCCCTAACCAAACAACACATATACCACAACTCAACCGCAACAGCAGGAACACTAAGCTACTCACAAGCCACACTAATGGTCATCAACACAGGCGGCAGAGACCTCGTCATCGACAGATTAGCAGTCCGAGGCCAAGAATGCAGTTGGAACGACACCGCCACAAACAAAATAGTATTCTACACCGTCACCACAGACCCAGTATCCACCGACATGCACTACGTATCAAACTTTAGCTTAAGCGAAGACAACGCAATAGAATTTGGAAGCAAAAGCTACACCTTCAGACGTGCGAGCAACGACCTAACGCTGAAATCAGGATACACAATGCTACTCTACGTAATCAACCCAGACTCAATCACCATCAACGACATCGGCCTAACAGTCTCAATCACACTCTACACAGCACAAGCAATGTACTACAGAGAAACCAACGTACAAGCAATAGCAACCACCTAAAATCTCTTTTCTTTTTGTTTATTCTCTAATTTTCTTTCGAATTTTTTATGCGTAGTTTGTGTGACACACAAATTATCATATCAAGAAAAAGCGTAAGAATTCTTCAGTGAAATCTAAAATGAGAAATCTACTAAAGAACCGTTGGGCTCTAAGCACAGT